>CANJQU010000012.1 GCA_947476485.1 Chitinophagaceae bacterium | reverse complement strand
TATTATCGCCGCGAACATGGCTATCCTCTTCTATGAAATGGGGGACCTTGCCCGCAGTGAGCAGCATGCCCTAACATCAATGGCGATCCAAACCAAATCACACTTTACCGATGCTTTGAAAGATGACTATGAGACGCTGATGAAGATTTACACCCAACAAAAAAAATACCCGGAAGCCCTTGGATACAGCCAGAAATTATCCGCTATCAAGGATACCATCCTTAATGGCGAAAAATCGCAACAGATAAAACAACTGCAGGCTAAATTCGACACGGACGCTAAGGACAAACAAATTGCCGGACAGGAAAAAGCGCTGAAGTATAATCATCGCCTCAACCTGCTGCTGGTAATTAGCTCTGTTCTGTTTCTGTTGCTGGGGGTCATTACTTACCGCAATTACTCCGCTCAGAAAAAATATAACGCATCGCTCTCAAAAGAGAAAAAGAGGTCTGAAGATCTGCTCCTCAATATCCTGCCTGCCGAGGTAGCCGATGAGCTCAAAGATAAGGGCACGGCCGCAGCGCGTCACTTCGATAATGTAACCGTCTTGTTCACCGACTTTGTCAATTTCACACAGGCAAGTGAGCGCATGACGCCTCAAGAATTGATAAATGAGTTGCATTACTGCTTCAGGGAATTCGATGACATTATTGGCCGGCATAATATCGAGAAGATTAAAACGATTGGCGATTCATACCTTGCCGTCGCCGGACTGCCCGTGCCAAACACCCAACATGCCGAAAACGTGATCAACGCCGCACTGGAGATCAAAGCGTTTATCAGCGATCGCCGGAAGAAGATGGGAGCCGCAGCTTTCGAGATGCGTATCGGTGTGCACAGCGGCAGCGTAGTAGCAGGTATTGTGGGTGCCAAAAAATTCTCCTACGACATTTGGGGAGATACCGTAAACACCGCTGCCCGTATGGAACAGACCAGTGAACCCGGAAAAATAAACATATCGCAAACTACATACGATCTGGTAAAAGATAAATTCCGGTGCACCTATCGCGGCGAAATGGAAGCCAAGAACAAGGGTCTGCTCAAAATGTATTTCGTAGAGCAGTGATCGGCCAGGCTATGATCAGGGAGACATCTGGCCTTCCTGATCCGTCCGGACGATGGCGTTTCCGCTCAATACGATCCCGAACTGTTATAGCACATGGTTAAGAACAAATATTATTGTAAAACACGCCACCATGCAAACCGCTGATATTTTGTTCATCAGCATGGCATGAGCAAAGTCTGCATTTTTATTGTCGCGGCTCGTTATCAGGAACCAATACAGGAAGTAGCACATTACCGGCGCCAGGCAAACCGTGAAAATAAAAAAATGCGCTGTTGTCCAGTAAGTGCTGAAATAGTGGTACAACATGCCTGACGCAACAACAAACGTTACCAATGTAAATACAAAGGTTCCCCGTATACCTAGCCTGTAACTGATGGTGTGATCTCCCCTGCTGCTATCTTCCTCATGCTGATAGATTTGGGTCAACGGATAAGATCCCCCGATCAGCAATGAGGCGATCACCATCCCTGTTATATTTTGCGCGGTAAACCAATTGAGACTTGTATTATTTTCAGCCACCATTTTAGCCAGCATGAATGTATATCCTCCCTGGAAGAACGCGATCACCAGCCAGCTCGCCAGCGCATATTTTTTCAGCCGTATGCCGTGCCAGCTATACGCTTTCGAAAAGGCTACATAAACAGCCATCAGTAACATATTTTGCCACCCTGTGATAGCGCATAAAACCAAGCCCGCCACATCACATACAATACTCGCATGATATAGTTGCCTGGTAACCGGAGGCGGGTTCTTAAGTCCCCCTATGCTACCAGTGTCCCTATCCATATAACTATTGTAAACATTGCTGCCGGGATAAATAAAGAGGTGCATGGCAATAAATACAATGATCGTATCCGCCACATCAATACCCGCAGCCTGGCTGACACCAAAGCAAAATACAGGCAACAGGAAAAAAGAGAACGGGATGCGCAAATGCAGGATCGTATCCCTCGAAACAAAACGGGACCTCTTATGAAAATTACTGTCCTTCAAAATTCATAGAATTGAGCGTTACAGCCAAAGCTTCGCGATCGCATCGGTCAGAGCCACCAGGCCCTGGTATGAATCGGGCTTGGTAATAAAACAGTTAGCGCCTAATTTATAGGATATTTCCCTGTCCCTGGCCGATGATGAAGTAGTCACCACGATCACAGGTATCGGCTTTAGCTCCTCATTCTTCTTAATTTCCTTCAGCACCTGCCTGCCGTCCTTTCCCGGCATATTCAGATCCAGCAGGATCAGTGACGGCTGCTTCTTACCGGTATCATCAGCAAAATGCCCGATGAGCTGATCTCCGTTTTGCATAAACACATAGTTATGGGAATGTTTATTTTCCATAAAGGCATCCCTTATCGATACGCGGTCATCTTCATCATCATCAACAATAAAAACGGATTGAGCTAAGGTCGGCGTCATGGGAGTATCTGTTTTACAGAACTGTAAAATACAATAAATATTTACAAAATCAATGGACCACGCATGTGTTTATCAACGAATATTTTGGCTTATACCGGAAATATCACCGTAAATGTTGCCCCCTCATTTACTTTACCTTCAGCAAAGATCGTTCCTCCATGGTTCTCGATGATCCGCTTGCAGACTGCGAGCCCTATACCCGTACCCTCATATTCCGCCTTGCCATGAAGCCGCTGAAAGATCGAGAATATCTTACTTGCGTACTGATTGTCAAATCCGATACCATTGTCCTGCAGTTCGATCTTAAGATATTTCTTTGCTTTGACCAGGTCCAGCCCCTCTACGGCCCGGCTGTTCAAAAAACTGTGGGTAATTTTTATTGTAGGTGTTACGCCCTTACGTACGAACTTCAGCGAATTCCCCAACAGGTTCTGGAACATCTGTATGAACTGGGCTGGCACTACCGGCACTACAGGTAAAGTACCGCATTCAATAATGGCTTTCAGCTCTTCTATTTTTTGATCCAATGGTTGCAGGGCTTCTGATAAGATAAAATTGAGATCACTTTCCTGGTATACCTTGTTACCAGCTATTGTAGATACATATAGCAGGTCGTTGATCATTTTTTGCATCCGCCGCGACGAGTCAATTATTTTACCCAGGAATACCCTCCCGTCTTCCCGAAGCGTTTCTCCTTGTGTAGTAAGTATACGGTCGCTGAATGTTACGATCTTTCTCAGTGGTTCCTTCAGGTCGTGGCTGGCTACGTACGCATATTCCTCAAGGCTGGTATTGGATTGCTGCAACTGCAGATTTTTCTGATACACGGCTTGCTCTGCCTCTTCCTGCTCGGTAACGTCAATTGAAATATTCAGAATGCTCTCCACCAGCCCTTTTTCATTACGCTCAAAAATGGTTCCGAATGTATGGAACCAACGGTACTCACCATCCCTGTTCTTCATCCGGTACTTGGACTCCATTATTGGCTCCTCACTATCCGCAGGCTGTAAATTTGCTTCTTCCAGCGACTTTGCATTTTTCTCCATTATAGCAGGCAGATCATCCGGGTGAGTTACCGACACAAAGAAGGGTACGCCTTCCTTCATCACCTCCGATTGGGTATAACCTAGCTGTTTCTCAATTGCGCCGTTGATAAATGAAAATTGCCCTGTATGCACATTATACGCACTGATTATTGACGGCGTTACATCTGTTACCTTTTGAATAAACTCCTGCGAGTCCTTAAGTTGTTTTTCCACGTCCTTTTGCCTCGTAATGTCCTGAACCGTTCCATATATTTTTACCGGGCGCATATCCGATCCGGTTTCTATCCCACCTCTGGCATTAAGGGTCTTTATCCTGCCTCCCGGCAACGCGATCCGGTAATTGAAATCGAACGGCTCTAATGTCTCCAGCGACCGCTTTATTGTATCGCGCATTAGCGCCTCATCGTGCCGGTGAATGTATTGGAGAACGGTTGTTCCGATATCAACTGCGGTGTCAGGTGCCAATTCGTATATCCGGTACAGTTCATCTGACCAGTCAAGTTTTTTCGTTGCCATATCAAACGACCAGTTACCTATATGGCTTATAGCCTGGGCCTGCTTGTATAGTGCGTCGCTATGTTGCAATCGGTTGATCAGTGTTTGCTTTTCGGTCACATCCTGGCAGGTGCCGGTCATCCTTGCCGGCTTCCCGTCCTTATCATACTGCAATTCACTTTTTGTATGAAGTATCCGCACTTCTCCTGTGGGTATTATGATACGATAGTGCCGCTCTTCGGGTTCCCCGGTCTCAAACACATGCTGCACCTGGGCCTTCCTGGCTTCAACATCATCCGGGTGTATATGCGCAAGGTAGGTTTCATAATTAACTTCTTCCGATTGCGGCTTCAAACCATAAACCCGGAACATCTCGTCAGACCAGGTTACCTTGTCTGACGCTATATCCCATGTCCAGTTGCCTATGTGGGTTCGCGCCTGCGCTTGTTTGAACAGTCGGTCATTTTCCTGCAATTGGTCCAGCATCAGTTGCTTCTCAGTTACATCCTGTATCGTACCGATGAGCTTGCAGGGCTTCCCTGTTTTATCTCGCAGCGCTTCGGTTTTCGCAAACAATATTTTTTGAGTCCCGTCTTTCAGCAGCGCACGATAGTACGTTTCCAATGGCTGTCCTGTCTCTATGCAATCCTGTAGATCTTGCTTGATGCTCACCCGATCATCGGGATGATTAAGCATCATTATTTTATCAAACGTAATTTCTGAACCCAGTTTCCGTCCATAGATACGATAAAGCTCATCCGACCATTCGATCTTGCCGCTTACCAGGTCCCACGACCAGTTACCGATGTGAGACAGCTCCTGTGCCTGCTTGAAGCGCCCTTCGCTTTCCTGCAGGCGCCTCACCATATCATAACGGGCCGTCACATCCATCACAGTTCCCGCCCATATTTTCTTACCATTCTTTACTACTACTCTTCCTCTCGACCACAGTGCTTTCTCTTTTCCGCCTGCCAGGTATCTGTACTCAACATCAAATGTGCCATTTCCCAGCAACGCCTGCTCTCTGACGTCAATCAACCGGTCCCGGTCATCCGGGTGCACATTATCAAAAAGCACCTTTCCGTTTACGTCGGTACGTGGCTGTATTCCAAGTATCTTCAACAGTTGTGGAGTAGCATCCAGGTTACCTGTCTCCGAGTCCATTTCATAACTGCCCACACCCGCCTGTTCCTGTGCGTCCAGCAACTGCCTTTCGCTCAGCAGCAGCTTGTCCGATATTTCCTTTTCTTCATCAATATTCAGGATAATGCCCACGATCTCAGTAACCAGGCCGTTACTTTCCCGCTTATATGGCGATGTATAATTGCGCATCCATAAATACCCGGCCTCCGCATTTTTTAGCCTGAATTCCCATGAAACTACGGCACCATCTGCTGCTGTCGCACACTGTCCCAGAGAATCGATGGTTAGCTGCAGATCATCCGGGTGCACCTTATCGTGTATGATGGCGCTGCCCATACGCTCCATTTCTTCCAATGAATTGCCAAAGAAATTTATTGTATTCGTATTTGCATATTTTACAGTTCGGGCATTAAGATCAAAAATATAGTTCAGGCCCGGTGTCGTTTTAGAAAGTATCTCAGTAAAGAACGCCTGCTCGCTTATCCTGTCCTTCAGCAGTTTTATATACACATTTGTCGCAGCAATATCGTTGTGCACATTAAGTTCGTCTATCTCACTGATAATGGCAATGGCCTCATTAAGATCGGAAGTATAGGAAGAAAGAAATTTCAATAAAGACCGCTTGCGCACAAATCCAGCATAGGAAATATCCTCGGCAGTAAGGTCTTCCTTTTTCATGATCACCAATTGATCCGACACCCACTTTTTCAGCGACTCCTCCAGGTGTTCATCAAGAGTGTTGTTCTCTGCGCTCGTAAGAAATAACCGGTGAGATTCTACCCCCATCTCCACAAGCTGTTCGTCTGTTATTCCTTCCAGGAATTTCATCATCGGCAGGTCTATCGTTCTGCAAATGCTTACCTGCTCTTTGATATACGGTATAAGGCAGTTATCCCTTATGAAAGCCGCATATTTAGGCAGATAGGTGAAAACAAGTTTTCCCTTTGGATATGACTTTACAGCCTGGTCTTTAATAATTACTTCTCTCACAAGCAAAATTTAGATAACCACCAATATCCTGTTATTACAGCAAATTAACGGAGAAATACAGGTAATATTCTCCCCTTCTTTTGCAGAAATATAACATTAAACACAGTGATTTCTAATGTTATAAAAATCATGCCACACGACTAACTAAATAAATTATCGCATTTTATATACACAAATTATCGTACTATTAAGCGCAGTAATCGAGTGCTCAACTTTCGGATAGGCGAAGTCATTTGGGTGCAGGCGGTAGTTGGTAATGAAATAATCGGCGTTAGCTTCATTGGTCATCTCAACACGGCCTTTATCCTGCTCCCTCAGCATGCGTATGTTGTTACGCAAGGGCACAGCTCCCGCATCATCGGCAGTGATCTTTATAATTCCCTTTGTTGTTGCAAGTAAATGATTCAGGCCCTGGTAAAACCCGCAGCCCCAATACTCCAGGTCGTAGTTTTTTCTTAAGTATTCTTTATCGTGAGAAACCAACTCATTAAAATAGACTTGCTGGAAGGGATGATTGACAACCATAAAACTGACGGCAAACCCCAGCTGGACCATGCAAGCGCCCAGAACTACCAGCTTGTACCTGCCATGAATAAGCTTACTGATGAAATAAAGAGCCAGGAACACAAAAGGAGGATATACAAAATACAGGTGCCGCCAATCGTCATAAATAATAGAATGTAAGAAGAACACCGCCAGTATAGGACCGCAAAAACAAAGTACATATATCAGAAAATTACGCTCTTCAGTGTTTGACAGAAAAGCCCGCGGACGTCTACCTATAGCGATAAGGATCCAGACCAGGCCGCCAAAACCTGCTACCAGCCACAATACAGGATTCGAGATAAAGAACCAGGTGGGGAAGTAGGTCCACGGAAGGACCCCCTGCTCCATTTTGCCTTTAAATAAAACCGTTCCTCCCCAATCGAAATGGGAAAACATGGAAAATGAACCTGTAAAATGCATCAGTGGATCCCTCCACAAATATGGCCAGGCGGCAAACAACATTGAACTGCATCCGGTTACAAACAATAACAAATGCAACAATCGCGGCCATACCTTCTCTTCTCTTAAGAGGCCGCTGGTCATATCGGCAATCAAAGAAAGTAGTACTAACAGGCATAGCATTACCCCCATGATCCTTATACTTGTCATGTAACCGCATAAAAGGCCCAATAAAAAGTACAGAGCTGGCTTATTTTTATCGAAAGCGAATTGGTACACTGCAAGGGTAATGATCACCATCGATAAAAACGGAATATCCTTACTATTAAAAAAAGAATGCGCATAGATGCGCGGTGCACACAACAACATCAGAAAACCCAGGCAGGCAAGCAGCTTACTTCTAAACAACCTGTACACCAGCACATAGCCAAAAAAAACGCTGACAAGAAACAAAAGATGCGTTGCAAAATGCCGCATGAGGTATATATCCCGTGTATGCGTTAGGTGCATTTTTCGCTCCAAAAAAACAAGCACTATCTCGAATCCGGCACCATGGCCATCTGAACCTTCGGTAAACAAATCCTGTTTGCCGCTGGTCATGTATTCGTAGTTCATTATGCCCGGCCAGCGTTGTTCCGGCTCATCCCAGCTCATACCGTAGTCTTGATATACATAGAGGCCAACAAACAAAGCCGCAATAAACAGTAAAACACCCGGATAATAAGTTAACAGGAATTTCTTCATGCGGTTTTAAAGGTAGAGAATATGAAGAGCATAGCAAAAATGGTTTCGGCCAGCCATTTCGTAAAGGGCTTTGCATTGCAATGTCTTTCGCAACACTTGTCTCCACAGTTCCTGGCGTTTCTGATTTTGCTTGCCGGGACTTAAGACTGAAATTTGGATTTTGGAATTTCACCTTTGGATTTTACCCCTTAGGGTTTTCGTATATTTGCGCTTCATGGCACACGAAAGCATTTCGGTATTTGACATTTTCAAGATAGGAATAGGCCCCAGTAGTTCGCATACCCTTGGTCCCTGGCGCGCTGCGCTTCGTTTTATAGCCGACATTAATAGCACGGGCGTCCGCAAGGTACAGTCTGTGAAAGTATTGCTATATGGTTCCCTTGCAAAGACCGGCAAAGGCCACGGTACAGATGTGGCTGTCCTGCTTGGATTATGCGGTGAAGATCCTGTTACATTCGATGTAAATGAGATCACCCCACGCATTGAGCAGATAACGGTAAGAAAAAAGCTACTCATTGGCGGCGACCATGAAATAGATTTCGATCCCGCCGAAGATGTTGTGTTCCTTTTCGATGAAAGTCTTCCCTACCATCCTAATGCCCTTACTTTTCTATGCTCTTTTGACAATGGCGACGAGATCGCCCAGACCTACTATTCTGTGGGGGGAGGCTTTGTAATTAAAGAAGGCGAGGAAGATGGTGATGATACTTTTGTTCACCTGCCCTACCCCATCGTAAAAGCCGAAGACCTTGAAGCTGCCTGCAATAAAACAGACCTGAGCATATCAGGTGTTGTAATGGTCAATGAAAACGCTATTCGCCCTGAAGCAGAGACCCGCCAGGGTGTACTCCGCATCTGGGAAACTATGCGCGACTGTATATTCCGCGGGGCGCATATTGGTGGTGAACTGCCTGGTGGCTTACAGGTTAAGCGCCGCGCCTTTGCACTCAACAAAAAACTGACCGGCGAAAAAACATACAACAATTTCGACGAATGGCTGGTGGTCATACGCAGCGGCGGTGGTTCATTCATGTACACACTTGATTGGGTGAGCTGTTTTGCACTTGCCGTAAATGAAGAGAATGCCGCATTCAGTCGCGTAGTAACCGCACCAACCAATGGCGCAGCCGGCGTAGTTCCTGCTGTACTACTCTACTTCATCGCTTTCTGCGATGGCTATGACGAAGACAAGATCATCAAATTCCTGCTTACCGCCTCCGAGATAGGAAGTATATTCAAAAAGGGGGCAACCCTCTCCGCCGCTATGGGCGGCTGCCAGGCCGAAATTGGCGTATCATCATCCATGGCCGCAGCAGCGCTCGCTGAGTCATTGGGCGGCACAATGGAACAATGCCTGCAGGCCGCTGAGATAGCCATGGAGCACCACCTTGGCCTCACTTGCGATCCCGTAGGCGGACTCGTTCAGGTTCCATGCATAGAGCGCAACACCATGGGTGCAATCAAAGCCATCACGGCAGCACAACTGGCCCTTCAGGGCAATCCCGATCATGCACGCATATCTCTCGATACAGTCGTAAACACCATGTGGGAGACGGCCCTCGACATGAACCATAAATACAAAGAAACCGCCGAAGGTGGCCTTGCGGTGCAATTGCCGATAAGTTTGAGTGAATGTTAGTTAAGTTTTTTCTTTGCCGATACCCGTGAACAATGTTGAAATTCCCATTTTCGCCCTCGCTTAGTAATTCGGTATCTACAATATTATTATCGATAGTTCTGTCATTAGCATCTTTTTGATTACCAAAAGCCGTGTATATTTTTTATATACCCGCGCGGGTATATTTTGCTATTTTTACAAACACTCACTTTACGCTATCAAATCTGATGTATAAGAAGCAAAATCAACGCGCAGGCCTGCAAACCGGCGCTCTAAAAAACAGCTTTAAGGTTGACGCAAAAAAAAATAGCCCGTCGTTAAAGATGTTTGTCCTTTTTTTAGGCATTCTCTCGTTTTGCATTTATGCTAACACATTAGAAAACGAGTTCGCCCTCGATGACCTCGCTGCAATACAGCAGAACCAACTGGTAAGAAAGGGAATGTCCGCTATTCCGGAGATACTGGTCACTCCCTATCACTTCGGTGATCATGTGGCAAAAGATGATGGCACTGCAATCTGAGGCCACACAGTTGCCATACAACTCCCTAAAATAAAACCGTCCCGACATTGTCGGGACGATCTATATACTATCTACTAATTACTATCTACTAAAAATTATGCACTCACCTTACCCTTGGTCTTAGCTACAACCTCATCCTGTATGTTACGCGGAGCGGCAGTGTAGTGGCTGAACTCCATCACTGAAGTTGCGCGGCCTGAAGACAGTGAACGAAGCTGAGTTACATAACCGAACATTTCGCTCAGCGGAACTTTTGCTTTTATCACCTGCAGGTTGTTACGGCTATCCATACCTTCCAGCATAGCGCGACGACGGTTAAGGTCACCGGTCACATCACCCATGTACTGATCAGGAGTGGTAACTTCCACCTTCATGATCGGCTCCAGTATCACTGGCTTAGCTTTTTTGCCAGCCTCACGGAAACCGGATTTAGCGCAAAGCTCGAACGACATACCGTCGGAGTCCACCTGGTGGAAAGAACCGTCGAATATACGCACCCTCATGCTCTCTACAGGGAAACCTGCGAGTGGCCCTGTGCCCATTGAGCTTTCAAAACCCTTCTGTATTGGAGCGATGAACTCACGTGGGATAGATCCACCGAAAATTTCGTTGATGAACTGGAAGCGACCTTTACCTTCTGCAAGGAATGCATCTTCAGCAGGGCCTATTTCAAAATAGATGTCCGCAAACTTACCACGACCACCCGTTTGTTTCTTGTAGATCTCACGGTGTTCAACCATCATGGTGAACGCCTCTTTGTAAGCCACCATCGGTGCACCCTGGTTGATCTCTACCTTGAACTCGCGACGCATACGGTCTACGATGATCTCAAGGTGAAGCTCACCCATTCCGCTAAGGATGGTCTGGCCGGTATCTTCGTCTGTCTTTACACGCAGTGTAGGATCTTCTTCCACCAGCTTAGCTATCGCCATACCCATCTTGTCCACGTCTGCCTGCGTTTTAGGCTCTACAGATATAGATATTACAGGCTCAGGGATGAACATGTTCTCCAGCATGATCGGGTTCTTCTCGTCACACAGGGTATCGCCAGTCTTGATTTCCTTAAAGCCTACCGCAGCGCCAATATCACCAGCTTCGATGAAGTCGATCGGGTTCTGCTTGTTGGCGTGCATCTGCATGATACGGCTGATACGCTCGTTCTTTCCAGAACGCACGTTGAGCACATAGCTGCCTGCATCCAGGCGGCCTGAATAGCACCGGAAGAACGCCAGGCGGCCTACGAACGGATCGGTCATGATCTTGAACGCAAGCGCAGAGAATGGCTCCTTAGCATTTGGGTGACGCTCTATTTCTTCGCCGGTATCAGGGTTAGTACCCTTGATCGCTTCGATATCCATAGGGCTGGGCAGGTAACGGATCACGCAGTCAAGCGCCACCTGTACACCCTTATTCTTATATGCCGATCCGCAAAGCATTGGTACAATGCTCAGGTCCAGGCAAGCCTTACGTACTGCAATGTGTATTTCGTCTTCGCTGATGCTGTTCGGATCTTCGAAGAATTTCTCCATCAGTTTGTCGTCATACTCAGCTACCGCTTCTACCAGGTGTGCGCGCCATTCGTTAGCCTCGTCCACCATGTCTGCTGGTATATCGATCTCTGTATACGTCATACCCTGTGTAGCGTCATCCCAAATGATACCCTTCATCCTGATCAGGTCCACGATACCCTTGAAACCATCTTCAGCGCCGATTGGCAACTGCAGTGGCACCGACTTAGCGCCCAGCATGTCCTTCACCTGCTGCACCACCATCAGGAAGTCAGCGCCCACACGATCCATCTTGTTTACAAAACCGATACGCGGAACCTTGTAACGGTTAGCCTGGCGCCATACAGTCTCAGACTGCGGCTCCACACCATCCACAGCGCTGAACAAAGCCACAAGGCCGTCAAGCACACGCAGAGAGCGCTCTACCTCAATGGTAAAGTCAACGTGACCGGGAGTATCAATGATGTTGAATTTGTAGTTCTTAGATTCTGGCAATTTTTTACCCTGCACAGTTGGGTAGTTCCAGAAGCAAGTAGTAGCTGCCGAAGTGATCGTGATACCACGCTCCTGCTCCTGCGCCATCCAGTCCATCGTAGCCGCACCCTCGTGCACCTCACCGATCTTGTGGTTCACACCGGTATAATAAAGGATACGTTCTGTCATTGTTGTCTTCCCCGCATCAATGTGGGCAGCGATCCCGAAGTTGCGCTGTAAGAGTAGATCTGCCATTTTTTATGTTGTTAAATCGATTAAATTTTTCAATTCGAGGTGCAAAGGTATGGGTTTAATGTGAAAAAAGGACAATTGTATAATGTAGAAATCGTAAAATTTTACAGTCGATACATTAATATTATTTCACTTACAATCATCACTTGTCATACCGAGGCACGAGGTATCTGTACTCGAGATGTTAAGTATCGTTTGGCGTTAGGAATTGCACGTTTCATTTAAAATATTTTTGCACAGGTTATGATTGATTATCAATGATGTGGGTTCGAGAAATTGCGCATTTCGTGTTTAGTGTGCAATTTGCTTTAACCGCGGAGACGCGGAGTCGCTAAGGATTATCGTGTTTTGTAATAAAGCGTTTCCAATTTTATCAAAAAGCAAAATTGATGTTGTCATGGTGAGCCTCGCCGAACCATGATTGCTGAGTTTTGGTATATGGTCAGATAGCAATTCTGATGTTGGCTCATTAAGTATAGATGCTTCCTTGCATCAGCATGACATAGTAAGAACCTTTGCAGTGGAGCTATTCCTATCTTGTTCCCGACTATTACATCAAGGACATTCGTTCATTACTTACGCGGCTACTTTGGTGCGGGCGAGGGCGCGACGCTGGGCACGGTTGAGGTGCTTTTCGTTTTTGGGAAAGGCTTGCGAGGGAGTAAATAGCGGTGTCTCGGTTGGTGTATATATAGGGTTACCGGATGTCACTGGCGCGGGGTCTTCCGCCGCAGAAGGTTTTGGCGTGATCTCCGGTTTTGATGAAGTTGCAGCGGCATGGCCTTGAACGGAGGATGCAACCGGATATTGAGCCCAGCATGCAATGTCTTCCTGGTCGAGCAATGCTTCACGCTCAGCTTGTTCTTTAAGTCGGGTCAACTCCTCTTCTGTTCGCTTTGGTGGTGTAAACTGCAAGGCTTGGACTTTGGCGCGGGAGGCAAGGTAGCCATCTATGAATGGTTTGATGAGGTCTGCAGCTTCGGGGCTTTGATCGTTTACAAATTCCATGAAGCGGGTGCTCATTTCGAGGGTTTCGTTGAGCGTGCTACGGTTTTGAAGCTTATTGATAGTGAGTGTAAGTTTATAGAGTGCGTTTACCTCCTGATAAGTTGGCGCTTTATCGCTGCGCTCTTCGGACAATATATCCTGCTGCATTCTGGCCATAATGAAGTAACAATTTTCAGCCAGTAGTGAGGGCATGTGGGCTGCACTCTTCTTTATGTTGTCCCACTGATTGTCTTGCGCCCAGTAGTGGATGGTGCGGCGGCTGATGCCAAGCATGGATGCGATCTCGCTTTTGCTGAGGTCTGTCTGGAAGAAGAGGTTTTGTGCCTGCTGTTGTTGTTCCTGTTTCATGTGCTTTAGTTTTTGAGGGATACAAATGTAGGGATGTGTGAATTAGCGATACTCACAAAACGGAGGGTGGAATCGGCGGGAATGCAGGATGGGCAGTGGTTTTCGGATTTTGAAAATTGTGGGTATCTTTTTTATTATAATGCCACCAATCTGAAGATTGATCTCCTCAGCGGCGTAGTCGGCGGCTAACGCCGAACGATTATGTTCTTCATTTAAGAGAAGATTATAGACAACATGGGCTGCAGGCTCTGAAATTCAGCAATAACGCCCTGACTGTCGCCGAGTTCCTGAAAAAGGAGACTTGGCGGGGACAAAAGAGAAAATTACATACAACATGGGGCGGGGAATGTGCTGCGTGACCATACTCGCCAGTCAGAGACTGGCCTCCACCAGGACGTAGGCACAGCCTACGCCCAACGACCACATTTTTTATCTTGTAGAACACTACAGCCAACTGGAGATTTGAAAATCCCGAACAGCGGCATCATAAGCTTTAGCCTTAATATTGACTTTAAATGTACTAAAAACATATAGTGTTCTTTGATTTAATCTAAACTTAAATTAGTTTGCAGAAAAATATTCAACATGAAAAAGATAACCTTTTTTATATTAACTCTTCTGGCGAGCTTCCGCACTACAGGTTTCGCGCAAATGACTTTAGACCATTACTATCCGGTCAATTTTACTGCAGAGTCTGAAATAGTGAATCTGAGCAATTCAGGAAAGAAAATATTAACAATAAGTAACCAGACAGGAGCGGATACTTTGTTTTTTTACAACCTCGATTATTCATTTTGGAAACAGATCGTCTGCCCTTCAATTCCCGGCTATAACGTGTGACAACTTGGACTGTTCAGGGCTGGTCCAACGGTCTTTTATCCGTCTGAAACCTTATTTAACTTGGATCCATTGTTAGAAGTAGCAGTGCAGTATCATAAAGTTGTAGGGCCGGAATGGACGCTCTTTATTATCAATGAAAACGGTGTTGCAGTTGACTCAATAACAAATCTAAATCCTGCATCGCCAAACTATTTTAAAGTCTGGGAAACATCAACGGGAGTGTTTAAGGCTACAAGCCTCAACAACAATGGAGTCAGTATATATAGCCTTCCGGGCACTATCCCCTGCGATGTCTGCGGTAATGGGCTGGGACTTGCGAAAACAGAGAAAAACGCTGAGCGAATTCCTACCCAGCCAATACCTAATCCATCGTCCAATCAAGTTAAGATCACGTTTAGCTTGCCCGACGGCGTGACACAGGGCTTGCTGGAACTTTATACCTCTAGCGGGCAAAAGCTGACAACATACAAGGTTGACAACAGGTTTGGGTTTATTATGCTTGATAACACTACCCTGCCGGCCGGACTGTACTATTACAATATTGTGGCAAATGGAATTGTATCCTCTACTCAAAAAATGGTTCTGGTGAAATAGGAAATCGGCGGCAGCGTTTGTCATCTTAGTTGAGCGTAGTGTTCCAAAAATAAAAGGGATAACACACAACAGTTGGGCGTATGTATCACGACTACGTCCAGGCGGTGGAAATGAAGGCGGGAGAACGGTTTTGGGAAATCGAAAATTGTGGGTATCTTTTTTAATATAATACTCGCCAATCCAAGACTGTCTACAGCGTAGTCAAAGTCCAACGTTGAACACGCGCTAATAAATTTGAAGATTACGATCAATCAGCAATATAACGTAATAAAAGAAACATATCTTTATATGAGAATCATCCGTGCCTGTCAATTATCCACATTATGAAGATTAACAGCACAACGAAATGGGGTATTGTTTTGATGGCATGTGTGGTGCCCGCTATTGTCGTCGGGTATATCATCTATGGTTTTATTGGCCGGAGCCGGCTTATAGAACATCATGAGATCATATCCGGTAAAGTATATAACTGCTCCAAAGGAGTTAAAGGCAGCCCTGAAGCTTGCAATGTCCGCTACAGCTACAACCTTAATGGTAAGGAGTATGAGGGCGCTACTTTATTTAGTCCTGCTGAGCTCCGGTACGAAGACTGCCTTGCGCATCTTACCGGCCATATTTTCCCAGTTGTTTACGAAACCGGTAATGCCGCCAATAGTGTCATACTCCTTACGCCTGGCGCAAGTCGTTTATACGGCTACAATTTTCCTGATAGCTTAAAATGGGTTGCAGCGTATGTGCATGAAAAATAACGCACCTAGTACTCAAACTTCAACCCAAACGATGGAAATATCGCCAGCCCATCAGACTGTATTTTGCCATTGTATTCGCTGATCTGCAGGCTGCTTTCGTTGAAGCGATTCAGGATGTTTACAATATCCACGAATGCAGTTAAATGCAGTTTCCTTACCTGGAACTTGTAGTCGGCCCTTACATCAAGGCTTATAAAGTCATTAACTCTATCGGCATTCCTGGCAATGATCTCTTGCGAGTAGCGTATATTATTTGGGTCGTTGAGCACATTGGCATGCACAATATAGCTATCGGTGGGCTTGCCTGTGGCATACCGGAACTTGGTAGCAAGTATCCACCGGTTCTTTGCTTTGTAGCTCAGCAGAAAGTTGACCTGGTGCGGCTGGCTGAAAGCAAAATCGTACTCGCCCAGTCCATCATGGTCATCGCGCTTGCTTTGCATATAGGAGTAGCCCAGTTGGCCGTGTATCTTTTTAGTGAGCCGCTTGGTTATATTCAGGTCAAAACCGCTGCCCCAGCCCGTGCCGGTATTGGTTTGTTCGCTATAGGTCATTACCGGGCGGGTTACCATTTTATCAAATGTTTTATACCATGCCTCGGCCGTAAATTTCAGATCTGGAGAGAAGTGTTTTTTGTAACCGATTATGTACTGTGTTATCTGTTCCTCTTTCAGCTTCTTATTCTTCGGCTGATCGGCGATCTCAGAGTAAACAGGGTCCTGGTTATAGACACCAGCAGCAAAATTCAGGCTATTGGTTTCATTGAGTTGCAGGTTGCCGCTGAGCCTTGGAGATAAGGTATGTTGATCGGTAAAGCCTGTATAGTCATAACGTAGGCCTGCATTCAAGGTAAGGCTTTTAAATAGCAGCACCGAGTAGTCGGCATAGGCCGAGGCATTGAAGGCGCTTTCGTTGTAGTCGGCGTTAAAATACATGGGGTCTGTAATCGTAAAATATTGCGCAGGTGCTGGCCTTAAGTCGGTTGCACCGAAGATGTATGAAGTATCTGGCCGCTTTAACTTCCGGTAATTGATAAGCGTGGTGCGGTCTGCTTCTATACCTGCGGTGAACTTTGAATGATTGCTGAAGTTAGCCGTATATATGGACCTGTACCCGACCTTAGCTTCCGAGTATTTCAGTGTCCGTATGTCTGCTTCCTGGCCCAGGCTATCGCCATTCAGCAGCTTGCCTGCAGCGTCCACCACAGGAAATGCTGTTCCAACAGTGATGTCTGATTTTGACTTGGTGTAGTAGAGCACATTTTTCCAGTAGCTGTTTTTGCTGGTAAGCGTGCGCAGGTTAAGGCCCACAATACTCTTTTGGGTGTTCTGATCAATGAGCCATGCACCGGCAATTTCTTCCTGCTCTTTTACATCTTTAAGTTCCCTCAGGTACTGATCGGGGCTTATGATCGCGATAACCGACAGCTTATTGTTTTTGCCCAGTTGCGTGGTAGACTTGAAAATAAAATCGGCATACCGTGGCGACCCAAGCCCTTTCAGGCCAACAAGCTTTACCACTTCTTTAAAGTCTTGGTAGCGGGCAGATACGAACAAGCTGGTGTTTTTATGAATGTAGCTTGGCCCATCGTAGTTGATTGTAAAGCCCAGCAGATCCACCTGCCCGTCTATAGTGTAGTCTTCTTTATTGCCTTCTTTTATGCCCAGGCCTAAGTAAGAAGCGCTGCGCCTGCCATACTGGGCCGCTATGCCCCCACCCTGGAATTGTGCATTGTCGATAACACGGGGCGCAAATATGCTGAACCTTGCGCCATTGGGATCATTGAACGCGCCATTGCCTTCCAGGTGGCCCACTTCCGTGATCGGAATATCATCTACCATATAAATATTATCGCGGGTGCCCTGCCCTCTTACTGCTATGGCAGAGTATTGCCCGCCGCTGCTCGATACACCCGGCAGCATACCTATGGCCCGGAAAATATCGCCCTGCGCGCCGGGGTTGCGGGCTATCTCTTCCCTCGAAAAACCGTATGTGGATACAGGTGTAAGCGGGCTGGCCTCGTACTTGAACGATGTTACGGCAACCTCCTTCAGCGCTCTGGCCGGCACTACCAGTTCTATTTCCACGTAGTTGGTTTTACCTCTCGTTACGTTTACATCATTGATCGTCTTTTCCTGGTAACCCATAAAACCCGCCACCACCTGGTACACACCTTCCGGCACATTTGGGATAACGAAATTCCCCGCCGTATCTGCAGCGGTGCCAGCGGCAGTGCCTTTTACGGTAACTATACCACCCGGAATAGCCTGCTTTGTGGCTATATCTATCAATCTCCCTTTAATAGTGCCCGTAGTTTTATCCTGCGCATGAATGATGGAGGGAAATATAACAAGCATGGCAATAGCAATTGTGTAAAATATCTTCATACAGAGATGCGTTAGATTTTTCGTAGCGCAAAAGTGCTCCAGGCATTCCGCACATACAATTGCAATTAGGCTGAATAAGGAAATATATCGGTCAATGTCCTATTTCAGTAGGTAGATATTATCAGCTAAGTATTGAAACCAAAAAGTGCCCGCAAATGGATAAACAGCGCTCGCAACTACCCCAGCGAAACGCAATCTTATGGGTGCATTTCGCGGGCCGCTCCATCGAGAATAGATGGCGCCCACTAACGAGGCATTGGTGTATGAGGTGTGGCTAGAGGGATTGCAAATCCCTTTCAGTTTGGTTCGGGATTTTAAATCCCGAACAGCGAGGCAATTAAGGTGCATTGTGCTTTTACAACGCAGGCTACCCTATTCTAAACCAATCGAAATAATATAGTATATTGTTTCAAACTGCGTTTTATGAAATTATTCGGCAAGTGCATATTCGTTTCTCTTTTTATACTTAACTGCACAAACCTTTACGCAAAAATGGAGGGGCAGGCACGGCTCGACTCCATTGCGCTGGAGTTATCAAAAGCAAAGGATGATACAATCAAGATAAAGCTGCTTGCTGATATGTCGCTTGTCGGCGGTACCATTAACCCTGACCTCGGAATAAAATATGGGCAACAGTCTCTGGACCTTGCAAAAAAATTGGATTGGGAAAAAGGCACGGCCTGGGCAAATGTACGGCTGGGGAGCAATTTTGACGCTAAAGCTGACTTTTCTAAAGCGCTTGAATGTTATTTTACAGCACTAAAAATATTTGAAGGAGCCGGGATTGACAATGGCATTGAAACTGCCTGCACCGGAATAGGGCATATCCGTTATGAGCAGGGACAGTTTCCCGGCGCACTCGAGTACTACTTTAAAACCTTAAAGCTCAACGAACAATCAGGAGACAAAGGAAAAATTGCCTCGTCAAGCCACTTGATCGGCAACGTTTATTATGCATCAATGAACTATCCGAAAGCATTGGAATACTATCTCAAAGCAAAAGACATCTATGAGTCGGTCAGCAACAAAGAAAAGGTGGTCGGGACTATCGGTAATATAGGGCTTGTTTATTGGCAACTGGGTGATTTTGCAAAAGCCCAGGATAATAATTTCAGAGCGCTGAAGCTTGCGAGAGAGCTGAAGAATAAGAGAACGGAGGCAAATAGCCTTGGAAATATCGGTGGTGTTTATAATGAGCAAAAAAACTATAGTAAAGCGATCGAGTACAATTTAGAAGCGGTGAAAATACTGGAGGAGATCGGAGACACTTCTGGCTTTGCAACCGCCCTCGGAAATGTTGGTGAAAATTATTTGCTCATGGCATCGGACAGTACAGCAAAAAACACGAAAACAGCCAGCCTGAAGTATGCAACCGAATATCTGAAAAAAGCGCTCAGCGTTCTAAGCCGAATTGGCGATGTTGATGGGTTACAGTATTTTTATCAGGATCTCTACAAGACACAGAAATTATCCAGAGAGTATAGCGATGCGTTGCACAGCCTCGAGCAGTTCATCATTTATAAAGATTCTGTTTTTTCCAAGGATAACGAAATAAAGATCTCAAAACTGGAAACAAAACGGGAGTCGGACCTGAAGGAAAAGCAAATTGCCATAAATAACCTGCAGAGCGAAAAAAAACGTAACCAGCAGATATTCTTCGGCATTTGCCTTGCCCTGCTGATACTTGTGATCTCAGGCTTGTTCTTCTATCTGAATTTTGTACACAAGTCAAGGCGGGCAATACAGAAGGAAAGAGACACTTCAGACACATTGCTGCTCAACATTTTGCCGGCAGAAGTGGCAGATGAGCTAAAAACGAAAGGATCTGCCGAAGCGAAACTGATAGATGAGGCAACGGTTTTATTCACAGACTTTAAGGGCTTTACGCTGCTATCAGAAAAACTGACACCAAAGGCGCTTGTTGCCGAAATAAATGAATGCTTCTCTGCGTTCGACCTCATAATGGAAAAATATGGCGTTGAAAAAATAAAAACCATTGGAGATTCATACATGGCCGCAGGCGGGCTGCCCACAGCCAACAAAACACACCCGGATGACGTAGTGCGCGCTGCTCTTGAGATTCAGCAATACATGATGAATCACAAGATTCAAAAAGAAGCAAAGGGTGACCTATTTTTTGAGATACGCATAGGTGTGCATACCGGGCCGGTAGTAGCAGGCATAGTGGGCATCAAAAAATTCCAGTATGACATATGGGGCGATACCGTAAACACCGCAAGTCGCATGGAAAGCAGCGGTGCGGTAGGTAGGGTAAATATTTCAGGCACAACCTATGAATTGGTTAAAGAAAAGTTCACAGTTGAATACCGCGGCGAGATAGAGGCCAAGCATAAGGGACATCTGAAAATGTATTTTGTTTCATAAGTGTACTGGCTAGGTGACGCCCGCTAACGGGGCACCGTATGAAAAGGGGTATCTTCATTACTACAAAGCGGTTGCCGCCTAGGGGCAATAACATGGAATCTCCCGTTGAGCGTATTGTGCCAAAAACAATAGAGATACCAGAGGAATAGCTGGGCCTATATCCCCGCTAACGGGGAAACGCAATCTTATGGGTGCATTTCGCGGGCCGCTTCATCGCGAATAAAAACCCATTCCCGCTGATCTGGTTGCAGCGATGCTGCTTAAGACCACACTTAAAAAAAATAATGCCTCGAAATAAAATTATTTATTATTTTTCGACCCATGAAGAAGACCTTGATCCTCATACTGATATCTATCATCAGCATCAGCGCTAATGCCGAAACTTATTATTTCGCCTGGGATGGCATCGGCGTAGCCGCAAAGAACAACTGGAACACGGCCTACAGCTATGGCTCCTACCAATATAAAGGTATCGCCAATGGCCTTGGCCTCGGTGCAATGGAGATCTTCCAGAACTACAATATCAACTACGACCAGGAAAGGAACAATACAGTAGGCACCGCCGTAAGGTACAAAGTGCTGTATCGGTTTGTTTCACCGATGTTTGTGTTCCAGATGAACAAACCTGGCAACCTGCAGTGTTATATAACAGGTGGCGTTGGCGATCTGCAAAGCGGCGAAGCCACAGTGCACAAGTGGTCGCGCCTGCCATGGTCGCAGGCCGGTTCCACCTACGATGAAAATATCGATCAGTCGGCGAATGTAAATCCGTATGCTATACGCCTTGGATTTGGGTTCACGCAGTTCTACCCGCTGGGCGGCAATTTCCACCTGTTCCTTAACGAAGATTTTGGCTGGATCGCCACTCCCCTGTTCGATATTACAGACCCGGCCTATGAAGGAATGAAAACAAATACAGCTCATTTATTTGAGCCAGCATACTTTTCTTTACGTGTGGGCATCGCTTTCATCACCCACTCACGCGACAAAAAGTACCCATACAAGATACATTTCCGCGAAGAGAGTTAATTATCAGCTGCCGCCTTAGTGTTGGTAAGTTTTCTGAATACATCCTCCAGGCTTTGTGTTTGTGCCTGCAGCGAGCTGATGTTGATATCGTGCTTTACTGCCCACTGCATCACATCCCTTCGTAGTCCTTCAGGATCGCTGGTAACGAGCTGCCACTTCTTAGCATCTGCCTGCTCATAATGCTCCAGGTTTTTAAGCTCGCGGAACAGTGCCGTATCAATGTCGTTTTCAAACACCACGATCAGCACATCTTTCTTGGTGTTTACCTGTTGCAGGTGCTCTATAGAGTCATCGGCGACAATGCTGCCATTGTTGATGATGATAACCCGGCTGCACATCGCCTGCACTTCCTGCATAATGTGCGTGGACAGTAGAACGGTTTTTGAGCCGCCGATGTTTTTAATAAGGTCGCGTATCTCCACGATCTGGTTAGGATCCAGTCCGGATGTAGGCTCATCGAGTATCAGCACTTCCGGGTCGTGCAGCATAGCCTGCGCCAGGCCCACACGCTGTTTATAGCCTTTAGAGAGCGCCCCTATATGCTTGTGCGCTTCCTTGCCGAGGCCCGTCAGCGAAATCATTTCCTCGATGCGCTTTTTGACATCCTTGCCAAGTTTGTGTATACCGGCAGTGAATTCAAGGTATTCGCGCACATACATTTCGTAATACAAAGGGTTTGCTTCGGGCAGGTAACCTAAGCGCTTACGAACTTCCATCGGCTTTTCCTGCACATCAAAACCACAGACCGTAGCCTTACCCGACGTGGCAGGCAGGTAGCCGGTGATCATCTTCATGGTCGTAGATTTGCCTGCGCCATTAGGCCCGAGGAAACCAACGATTTCGCCCTTTTTCAGCTCAAAAGAAATGTTGTTAACGGCAGTTTGCGTATCGTATACTTTGGTAAGCCCTTCAACTTTTATAGACATAGTCCCAACCCCCTCTAATAAATGAAGTTATCAGCAATTCTGCTTTCCCCGAAAGCCCGAAAGGAAGATCAGGCCCGTTCCGGGTGATGTGCGTTAAAATTTAAACCCTAAAAAGGTGCAATTATTTATGATCGTATCAGGGCCGGAAGGGGTATTGAAAATGTTCGTTTCGTATTCGTGAATTGACAAGCTCTTATCGCTCTGCAGCGTTATTGTGAATATCCTCTGGTAGAAGGTAGAGCCAAGCAATGAGCTGTCGCTGTTGGTAACTTCAATGGCGTAAGTACTTGCATTATTATTTATATACCCCTTGAGTATCTTAGGGCTGATGCTGTTCATTCTTACGTTAACCGTATTGATCACATCTCCTGCTGTAATGAACGCGCTGTCGATCACCTGCTGGGGATTATTGCAGGAAGTATAGCCTGCATAACCACCGATAAACCGGTTTACTGAAAGTGTTGCGCACGTTGGCCCCTCATAACCAGTGGGGCAGCGGCATACGCCATTGCCACACGAACCACCATGAAGACAGGTCACATTATTGCATGCATCCTGAACACATGATGAATAAAATATGGTAGACATAAGAGCGGCGAATAGGAGGCCGGTAAGCAACGTTAATTTCCAAATCTTCATGCGACGAATATTTGAGCGTAAAATACAAAAAAATACTTTAACAGGGACTAAAACCGGTAATTTTTCAATTTTTTAAAGTCATTTGATGCTTCACCCGGCTATCTATATAAGGTTCTTTAACTTTCGATTATTCCCTGTTATGAGTGAAACGCGTTCCAGCCCTGCGCGGTAAGTTTGTGCTTATTGCCTCCGGTAGTAAGCAGATTTGCGCCCTCTGTCTTTTCTGTGATATAGCCTATCACACTTATATCTACGTTGCGCGCTACCTTTTCATAGTCCTCCTGTTTAATGGTAAACAGCAACTCATAATCTTCGCCGCCACTCAGCGCACAAGCCGCCGCCCCCACCTGGAATTCCATGGCCATTTTGCGGGCGTCGTCATGTATTGGTATTTTTTCTTCATAGAGAATGCAGCCGGTATCGCTGCTGTTACAGATGTGCAGCAACTCAGAGCTGAGGCCATCGCTTACATCTATCATAGCCGTAGGCATTACACCTGCCTGCTCCAGCCACTCGGCAATGTCGGCACGCGGCTCTGGCTTCAGCATCCGTCCCACGAGGTATTTCTGGTTCTCCAGGTCGGGCTGTATGCCGGGGTTTTCGAGAAATATTTTTTTCTCTCTTTCCAACAGTTGCAGGCCCAGGTATGCTGCGCCAAGGGTACCGGACACACAGATCAGGTCGTTTACTTTAGCTCCGCTGCGGGTAACATATTTATCGGGGGCCACCTCGCCTACGGCAGTAACACTGATGATAAAGCCGACTTTAGAGGTAGAGGTATCACCGCCGATAAGGTCTACATTATATTGCTCGCATGCGGCATATACGCCTTCGTAAAACTCATCAAGCGCTTCTACCGAAAACTTATTAGAGATACCCAGCGCCAGCGTGATGTGTGTGGGCGTAGCCATCATGGCATAGATATCTGAGAGATTGACAACTACGGCTTTGTATCCCAGGTGCTTCAGCGGGGTGTACATCAGGTCAAAATGGACACCTTCGAGCAGCAGATCGGTGGAGATAACGCATTGCCGGCCAAACTGGTCTATTACGGCTGCATCGTCGCCTACACTCAGCAATGTGCCGGCATTGTGGGTCTCATTATTTTTTGTGAGGTGCTCTATCAGGCCAAATTCGCCGAGAGATGCTATTTCTGTTCTTGATGTTTCCATTTTTTTTGGATTGGGGATTGGGGTTGTCTTTTGGGGATGATGTGGAATATTTAATGGTTCTTGCTCTACGGGTATGGGAACGCAATCCCAATTACTAATTACTGATTCCCAATTCCGTTATTAAACTGTTTTCTTTTTTATCACTTTTAGCATTGCATCGTGAATCAGGCCATTGGTAGCCAGGGTTTCCTTTGTAAATACGTTGGCCGGACCGCCATCAAAATCGGTGATCTTGCCACCTGCTTCCTGCACTAGGAGATAGCCCGCCGCTACATCCCATGCCTGCAAATTGTACTCCCAGAAACCATCGAAGCGGCCGCAGGCAACCCAGCAGAGGTCTATGGCTGCCGAGCCGAGGCGCCGTATCGGGAGGCCTTCGAGAATTAGTTTTTCGAAGACTTTTATAGGGTGCTCGGGGCCGTCGGGCCAGTTGTAGGGGAAGCCGGTGACCAGGAACGCGGTTTTGAAATTCTCTTTTGTAGAAACCTTTATGGGCCTGTCGTTCAGCGTAGCGCCCTTGCCTTTTTCTGCGAAAAACAGTTCATTCATCATCGGGTTGTATACTGCCCCCATAATGAGCTCATCGTTATGCAGCAAACCGATGCTCACGCAACAGATAGGTATGCCATGTGCAAAATTAACAGTGCCATCTATGGGATCTATGATCCACTGGTATTCTGATGGCTTTATCAGTTCGCCCACCTCCTCGCTGATGATGCTGTGTGCCGGAAACGTAGCCCGTATCACCTTGATGATCTTATCTTCAGCAAGCTTATCGACCTCTGTTACCAGGTTGTTGATACCTTCCTTATGTTCTATTTTAAACGTACCCTCGAAGTATCGAAGTATTATTTCCCCGGCTTCTTTCGTAGCGCTGAGCAGCACTTCCTTCAGTTGGTTCATCATAATTTTAGTTCCTTGCCGAGGTAATAGTCAATTACTTTTAGTTTGAAGATCAGGTCGTATTTTGCCAGCGCAAGGTTAGCGGCAGCCGTAAATGCTGAGTTCTGGGTGACAAGCAGGTCTACTGTGCTGGTAAGTCCAAGGTCGTAGCGCCTGGTTGCAAATTCGAGTGCACGCCTTGCCGCCCCGTCTGCACGTTTCGCCGCATAGTACTTTTGTATCGAGTTCAGTGCGTTGTTGTGTGCTTTGTAAACATTTTGTTTCAGCGTCAATTCTGCATTGTACTCGTTAAGCTGCTGCGATGCAAGATTTATCTTAGCCTGCCGCACTGCAAACTGGCTGCTCCATCCGTTAAAAATCGGGATGTTCACATTCAGGAAAACACTTTGGCGGATGTTGTTGTTCAACTGGGTGCCAAATGCGATAGGCGAGGTGGTGGTAATAAATGAAGGCGCATAGACGCCGCTGGTGTAAGGGTGCAATGTATCGGTAATACCAACAAGACTGTATCCATTGGGTGTTGCCTGGTAGTTAAAGTAGTTGCTGGCCCAGTTACTGCCTACCTGGTAGCCTAAACTAAACTGTGGATACAAATTGCCTTTGGTTGCCGCCAGCCCTTTTTCTGCAGCTAACACACGCAACTGGCTGCCCTTCACAGAACCAAAGTGCACGCGCGCCTTCTGGTATACATCTTCCGGCAAGAGGTTTGAAACGGTCATTTGGTCACCTACTTCCACATCGGGTATCTGTATGCTGAACGGGGTTGAAAAATCGAGGTTGAGCAGTGATTTAAGATCGAGCACTGCAGAATTGTAGTTGGCGATAGAATTGATCAGGTTTGAGCTATCTGTGGCCAGTTGCGACTCCAGTTGCGCAACATTAAGCTCAGGCAGCCGCCCTGCATCAGTGAAGGCACGGGTCTGTGCAAGCTGCGCCTTTGAAAGCTCCACCTGGTTCTTGCTGATGCTGATCTGCTCCTGCGCAAGCAGGGTCGTGAGAAAACTATTGGCAACATTGAGCGACACATCGTCTTTAAGCTGGTCCAGGTCCGCAAGGTAGGCTTCAAGGCTATAGCGGTTTTTCTCAATTGTACGGCGCACCTGCATCCAGCCGAACAGCAGCAGGTTGCCGTTGCCCGACGCACTCACAAAATCGTAACCTGCATCTACAAATTGGTTGGTGGTAGGATTAATGGACCGCCCGTAGCTCTTTCCGTAGCTACCATTCGCGCTCAATGTCGGTAGCTGCGACAGCACGCTTTGCTTCAAAGTATACCTTGCCAGACGGGCATTAAGCGAATCCTGCTTTATAGAAATGTTATGATCTATAGCATATTGTACACAACGCTCCAGTGACCAAACATTGTCCATGCTACTGCCTTGCTGTGCGAAGGCAGCCTGAACGAGCAGCAGGCATATTGAAACAGAAATAAAAAACCGGAACATCGTGCAAAAGTAATGATTGGAACATATAACCATTCGAAAAAATCCAAAATCCAGTCCGATGGCGCAGAATCAGGGCCGGAACAAATAAACATTAATTATAATAACAGTTCCGGCACCGTGGTTCATATACATCTTTTTCACCCAGCAGCACCTGGTCGTCGATCTTTGCTTTACGATAGGAGTAATTGGCAATATCCCCGCACTTTACACAAATGGCATGCAGCTTGGTGATGTATTCAGCCCGCGCCAGCAGTGCTGGTATGGGACCAAAAGGCTTCCCGGAAAAGTCCATATCCAGGCCAGCGACGATGACACGGGTGCCACGAAGCATCAGTTGCTCCAGCACTTCTACAATTCCCTCGTCAAAAAACTGCGCCTCGTCAATACCCACCACATCTACATCAGAGGCAAGCAGCAGGATATTGTAATAATTATCTACAGGCGTTGAGCGAATGCGGTGGGAATCATGGGACACTATGTCTGTCGGATCGTAGCGTATGTCTATAGCGGGTTTAAAAATCTCGGTTCTTTGTCCTGCTATCTGCACACGTTTCAGCCTGCGTATCAGCTCCTCGGTCTTGCCGGAGAACATGCAGCCGCAGATGACTTCCATCCATCCTTTTTTTATACCTGAGCGAAATGGTTCTATGAACATCTCAAAACAAAATTCAAAAGTGAAAATCCAAATTCCAATGCCGGGTTTCGACTATTGGATCAATAGGAGGTACAATATACTATTCTTATTTGTTTTGAAATTTCGAATTGCCGCATTGTACTATTCAAACAAAAGATCCTCAGATCTTCTTTTGAAAACCGGGATGAACCAGCCAGCACGAATGCCATAAAGCACGTCGAGGCGTTGCTTATTGTCTCCATGCATCACATCGTAAAGATAGTCGCGGCGCCCCTGGGTGAAGCCAGCCAGCGCATCGATACCGATCGTAAAATTGACGAGCTGAAATTGGCTGAAATAGGAGTAGCCCACATACCCTTCAACGAAAGCGCCATTGGTGAGTCGGTCGTAACCCTTTACCAAAGCCCCCCTAAGCTGTGGCACCGCCTTGTCTTTATCGAAGATGTTGAGACGATGTTGCATAAACCCTACAGTGGCCAGCAGTGTGAGGCCGTTGTCGGGGTGCAGTTTGTTACGTGGAATTATTTTACCCACAGAAATACCGGCAGCGTATCCGCGCTCATATACCGGTATACCCACACGCTGGCCGCTGTTGTTGATGAACTCATAAAGGCTTCCGCTTTTTGCAGAATACCGGTCTGTGATGTTTATCATCAGGGAGTCCTCCTTTATTGTGCCGCCAACAATAAAGTCCCACTTAGCGCCGAATAACCAGTTTGAGGTTGTTTTATATAGCACTGCCGGCCCCAGTCGGTAGCTGACACCGAAACGCTTTGCCATATCGCCGGCAGGGATATCGAAATCGCCGCTGCCGCTGATAATGAATCCGTTCCTGGGTTTGGGAGCTTCCCCGCCAAACAGTTTGTCCTTATCCTGCGCGCTTACGGCAGCAGTAATAAATAAAGATAAAAGGAAAAAGATACAGGCCCTCATAAGGGCAAATTTAGGGAATAATCCAACAGTTCCCTAAGACTTCTTTGTACCCACCACCAGCACCACGATCCCGGCTATAAGCGTAATTGCGCCTGCATACACAGGCCAACCAACCCGGTGCTTTTCAGTTTTATTTATTTCAATAGGCCCTATGTCAGCCACTTTTTTTTCAGTTTTGAAGTTAAAGCCATTGAATACAAACATCAATATGCCTGCTACTACCAATATGATCCCGAATACGCGCATAAAATAGTTTTATATCATGCGTATAAAAACCGTGCCTCACAGCATTGACGGATAGCAGCGGTTCCTTATCGATCGCTGTTCGAACGGGCAACAAAATAGATGGAGCCGGACCAGCGCCATAATATAAAAGTGCACAGGACACCCCCGCATTTTATTACTGTTTGTAAAATGCTAAACGAAATCTACTTTTGCGTATCCGCGGGATAACATATTTGCTATGCTTTTTAACTCATTCGATTTTTTAATCTTTTTCCCGCTAGTCACACTTATCTACTTCCTGCTGCCACACAAATTTCGCTGGTTTCATCTGCTGGTGGCAAGTTGTGTATTCTACATGTTTTTCATTCCGGTCTATATTCTTATTCTGTTCTTCACCATTATCATAGATTATATTGCCGGTATCGTTATTGAAAATGCACCTGATAACCGGCGAAAGCTGTTCCTTGTGCTTAGTATTGTCACAAACGTTGGCGTACTGGCATTTTTCAAATACTACAATTTTTTCGCTACCAACTTCAACGAGTTCTTCCATATCACCAATATCCACGCAAACATTGCCCTGGTAAAGTTTATTCTGCCCATTGGTTTATCATTCCACACCTTCCAGGCAATGAGCTATACATTGGAGGTGTATCGCGGCAACCAGAAAGCAGAGCGGCATTTTGGTATTTATGCATTGTATGTAATGTTCTATCCGCAGCTCGTTGCCGGCCCGATCGAACGGCCCCAAAACGTTCTTCACCAGTTTCACATAAAACATGACTTTAACTGGGACAACTGCAAGGACGGGCTGAAACTAATGATGTGGGGCTTTTTCAAAAAGATAGTCATTGCCGAACGGCTGTCAATGGTAGTAAACAATGTGTACAAGGAGCCCGAAAAATACAATGGTGCGTCCTTCGCAATAGCCGCAATCTTTTTCTCCTTCCAGATATACACCGACTTTTCCGGCTACTCTGATATTGCAATAGGTTCGGCTAAAGTAATGGGGTTCGACCTGATGCAGAATTTTAACCGCCCCTACTCGTCCCGCTCCATTTCGGAATTCTGGAGACGATGGCACATATCCCTGTCGACCTGGTTTTTTGACTACCTGTTCAATCCCCTTGTGGCATCATTACGCCGGTGGGGACGATTTGCCATTGCCTTCGGCCTCGTAACAACCTTTTTCATCAGCGGGCTGTGGCACGGCGCCAGTTGGAATTTTATTATCTGGGGCTTGTTTTATGGCGTGGCCCTGGTATACGAATTTTTCACCCGCGATTTCCGCGCACGTTTTTTTGAAGCCCTTCCTGCGTGGCTTGGCCGTTTTGTTGCCCGGTTCCTCACGTTAAGTTATGTGATCTTTGCCTCTATCTTTTTTCGCGCCGCCACGTTTCATGATGCGAGGTATATCATTTCTCACCTATTTACCGGGTGGGGCGCCGTATTATCTTACTCCGGCATCAAAGCCCTCATTACAGCCCTTGGCGGCAATGACACTATTTATGGCACATTCAATGTAGGGCTCGGCTTACTGTTGATCTTCACGCTGGAATATCTCCAGAAGAAAATGGAGAACAACCGGGTAAGCGCCATTATGCAGGGTAAGCCTGCTATGTGGCGGTGGAGTTTCTACTTGCTTATCGTTACCTCGATCTTATTTCTTGGCGCTTACAATGAACAGGAATTCATCTATTTTCAATTTTAGCCCTTCATGAAGAAAGCGATCAGATACAGCGTCTTATTTCTCCTTATTCTATCGGGCATATTATGTTCGCTCCAGTACCTGCTCGATTATCTTTATAAAAAAAGAGCAACCGATAAATACGCACTGGTGCTCAACCACAAGCTTGACCCGGATATAATGATCTATGGCCCGTCGAGCACGCTGAAACACTTCAACCCGAATATCATTCAGAATATCACCGGCTATAGCTCCTATAATATGGGCTACGACGGCATGTTCTTTCTGCAATTCAATTCACTGATAAAGGAGCATCTATCCTATGAGAAGAACTGTAAGTATGTGGTTATCGGCTGCAATATGTTCATGGGGAAGGATTACATAATTATGACTCCCAGCTCGTTTTACTCATTTCTGAATGAGGACAACGTCTTTAATTCGCTATACGAAATAGAGCCCAAAAAGATCTTCCTTGCACGCTACCTTCCCGGCTATAAATTGACGTTGCTGAACAAGGCCTACTACATGAGTATACTGTATAACTCCCACAGGCCCGATACCCTACGCGGACATGAACCTATACTGGATACCAGCCACAATTTTGAAACGATCACCAAACCCTTCCGACAGCCCTATGACGACTACGTATTTTCTACATTCAAGTCAACAGTAGACGCCATAACAGCGAAGGGCATAAAGGTTGTCCTGGTGCTCTCCCCTATTTATGACAAAGGTTTCCAGCTCATCATCAACCGCGATACTATCGTTGCGAAATACAGATCTCTGGAAAGTAAGGATGTAACTTTCCTCGACTACACCAAAGACACTATCTGCCGGCACGGAGAATATTTCAACACAAACTCTCATCTTGGCAAGGCGGGCAGCGTGATATTCTCGAAGACCTTCAGCAACGACCTGCTGAAACTACAGGCAGAGAAGTATAAATAACAAAACAGGAATAAACGGGAAACCCTCTGACCCGAAACGGCCAGAGGGTTTGTTTTGCGATGGGATCTGAAATTAATAATGCAGCATAAGCCCGCTGTTACCTGGCAACAACTATCTTTCCTACTTCGAGCAATCCGTTGCTGTTGCTCATTTCCCATATATATATGCCGTTATCTAAAGAAGATATTTCAAGGTTTTCAGTGCCGCTGTTATTGCTTACCATATGACTATATACAACTCTGCCGGTGAGGTCTTTCACATTGAATGTTGCCCCGGCGGAGGGAATACTGTATGTGAGTGTAAAGCTGCCATTGTTGGGATTTGGAAATAAAGAAACTGACGCCAGCTTGCTCACTACTCCGGTACCTGTTGTGCCTAAAGTGAGTATTGCCACATTGGTAGTATCATTACAAACACCATTGCTGATGATACACCTGAAATGGGCATTGTTATTAGCTGAATAAAGACCTGAAATGGAGAGCGCGTTAGTGGTAACGCCGCTATACTGCCCGGCATTGGTCAAATTAGCGTACCCCGTGCCATCGTCTTCCTGCCATTGGTAGGTAATACCTGTTGCGGAGTAACAGTTATTTGAAAAAGAAAAAACAGCTGTGCTGCCGGTCGGCGCAGTCTGGTTTGCGACCGTGGTACGAACACATGAACTGTATAGTTTTTTAGCTTCGCAAGGGGTGAGCTGACGATTCCATATGCCGATATCATCAATCGCCCCATTAAAATAACCTACGCTTGCTCCCGCCCAAACAGTATACCCTATATAGAGCGCATCATCACCATAATTATTGACGTTACCAAAGGCAGCATTCCATGTGCCAACGTGGCTACCATTAACATATAATTCGAAGGCAGGATTGCTGAAGGCAAGGGTTACATTTTCCCACGAGGTAGTCCCGCCATCGTTTTGATATACCTGCGCGTTGGTACCATCAGGGTAGAAACCGCCACCGCCGATAGTATTTGTCGCGTTATTATTTAAATAGTAACCAACGTGATTTGCTGACGCAGTTGAGGCACCCTTTACTACGTAATTGCCAGTAGCACCCGTTGTTGATTTTTTAATCCAACAGGAAACTGTCACCATAGCCGGGTTTGCCAGCGCCGGGAAAGCAGCTCTCTTCATATTGCTGCCTACACCATCAAACAGGTAAGCGCTGTTACTGTGGCCATACCGGTCGGCAGTGGGTGTGGCGCCATAGTTTGTTAGGTTGAGTGCACTTCCTCCAGAATCCAATGTATTTCCTGTAAAAGAATACCACGCTTTTAGCGCCCCGGTTGGCACATATTGTGGTACAGTTTGCGCATGTGAGGCCGTGGCCAACACCAGGGAAAGAGCTACGAGTGTAATTAATGATCTCATTTTTTTGGTTTTTGATTGTGATTAATTAGTTTGTTTTTTACATTGGCATTACCGGGCTATCACCAGCTTTCCTACTTCCAGCAATCCGTTGCTGTTGCTCATTTCCCATATATATATGCCGTTATCTAAAGAAGATATTTCAAGGTTTTCTGAGCCTTTATCGCTGCTCACGGTATGACAGTACGCGATTCGACCAGTAAGATCTTTTACGTTGAATATTGCGCCTGCGGAGGGCATATTGTAAGCGAGCGTGAAGTTGCCTTTATTGGGATTCGGGTATAGGGAGATTGATGCCAGCTTGTTGATCTCCGTTGCGCCTGTGGTTGCCAGGGTAAGCACGGCAACGTTTGTCATATCGGAACAAATACCATTGCTTACGACGCACCTGAAATGCGCATTATTATTAGCCGTGGTAACACTCGCCACAGAGAGTGTCTTTGTAGTAACACCGCTATATTGGCCTGCATTCGACAAATTGGCGTAACCAGTACCAAAGTCTCCCTGCCATTGATAAGTAAGGCCCACTGCAGAAAAACATGTATTGGTAAAAGAAAAAGTCGCCGTACCTCCTGGCGCTATCGCCTGGTCCGCCACAACAGACCGGACACATGAGTTGTACACGTTTTTGACTTCGCAAGGGGTAAGGGTCCTGTTCCAGATACCAATATCATCAATTTTGCCGTTAAAGAATTGATCTGGTGCATTATAATATCTGGATCCAACGTACAGCGGCTCCGTTGCCAGATCATTTACAATACCAGCCGAAGAAGAAGTACCGATTTGATTGCCATTAAGGTATACGCGTAAGGTGGGATTACTAAATGTGATCGTATAATTTTGCCATCCCGTACCCAGGCCGCCAGTATATATATAGTAAGCCTCAACCCCCATGTTGGAAAAGCATCCGCCATTTAAGTTTGGGCTGGGATACTCCATAAAATACGCGAGATTATTAGTTGATGTTGTTAGCGATCCCTTGTAGAAAAGCCCCATTCCGGAGAAGGTAGTACCTGGTTTAAACCAGATAGAAGCAGAAAATTCAGAAATAGCTATTATGGGATAATTTGACCGTGCCATGTGATTTCCGAAACCATCGAAGCTATAGGCGCTATTGCTGGCGCCAAACCTGTCGGCTGTAAGTGTAGCTCCATAGTTAGTCAGGTTGAGGGCGGCTCCACTAATGTCATTTGTATTGCCTGTAAAAGCATACCAGGCTTTTAACCCGCTCGCTGGCACATAAGAAGGGACGCCTTGCGCCTGGCCAGTGGTCGCAAACATCATAGAAATTGCTACAAGTGTAATTAGTGATCTCATGTTTTTGGCTTTTTGATTGTGAGTAGTTTTGAGGCCTGATTTTTCGTTTCGTTTGTCTTTGGCCTTTATGCCTGTTTTTGCAGGGTAAAAGTAACATGCGACTCAGGTGCCCACAATCATTAATATCAATGGTTAAAGCGCTTTTACGATCACTGGTATCATTAATATTAGTGACGCGGAAGTAATTGTTATCTGATAACTTGTTTCTTTGTACTTCGTTTTGAACTGGCGCACGGGAACTTCACTTTTCATTGTCCAATTACTGCTGGCATCATTTTGCCCGCGCGGGGAAATATTTGCGCAAACAGCCGCCTCAAACATGGGGCATCTGAATATGAAAGCCTCTCAAATTGGCGTGCGCCACGGGCTCTCGCAAGGCCTTATAAACTTCATGGCTTTTGACAATGACGGCTACTTGTGGATAACAACCAATGACGGGCTAAACCGCTATGATGGCGCATCGGTCCGGGTGTTCCGCCACGATCCGGATGATTCGTTATCAGTAACCGACAACCGCCTCAGGGCCGTAATGGTGGACAGGAAAAACAGGGTTTGGGTGAGCACCCCTTCAGGAAAGCTGGACCTTTTTGACCGTAAAAACGAGTCGTTCATACATCTCCCCGACACCACAAAACACGGCATAATATCCGACATCCGCTTGACAGGGTGGCTGTGTGAAGACACTGCAGGAAATATAATAATTGCTACGTTTTCGGGCTACAAGGTAGTGACAGTAGTAAGCCGCGGGCCAGGTGAACCCACGCTCCAGGTGCGGGGGCTCACGGATGTGTACCCTGCTGTTAGTTGCCTTGGCGACCCGCCGCTACCGGCTATCATGAAATTTACTGTAGACGGCACATTACTATTCAACAGACTGGATACTATGTACCTGTTTTCGCCTGCTGTGCTTGCGGCAAAAGGCAAACCAGCTATGACGATCGGCAACATTACCAATATATTCACCGTGGGCAACATCAGCGCGGATGTGTACATAGATTCAGCGCATAAAGTGATAAAACGGTTTGATGCAGCCAAAGGGCAATTTGTAACCGTGTATAAGATACCGGCCAATATACGTGCCATAGGCCCATCAATCGATCAGGAAGGCCGGCTATGGCTACAGCAGTTGAATGGCCATATCTGGCGGGTGGACCTTGCAACGGGAAAAACTGATGACATAGAAATGGACCTGCAGGACGTGGAACCCGTGGCGAGAACAGCAGTCGGCGAACTGATCGCTGACAAAAATGGCAACCTTGTTTTCCCTACAAGCGGCTACGGCGTGATAAAGATATTAGGGGCATCGGAGAAGTTCTTGCACTACCCTGAACCAACAATGTTGCGCACTATGGCCTTGGCAGGCGATGGCAGAGTATTTGACGAACGGATCTACGATAAGTGGAGGGGCCTGTGGAAAAAATACCTTACGGTAAATGGCGGGCGCGATGTGGCCACTTTGAGTGACCAGTTGGGCTACGACAGGAATGGCTGCTATTGGTCACGGCTTGATTCTCCGCAGGTGGCCGGCATTGTAAAAATGAACCCGGTGAAGGGAAAACCGGAACTTATGGTTCGCAGAAAGAACACTTATTTTGGCCAGCCTGTAATTATAGACAAACAGAACGACATCTGGTATCCTGCACACGACAAGACAGGCCCAATTTATTTTTGTCATTTCAGCCAGCGTACAGGTGAGGAAGAGACATTCACGTTTCCGGTGACTGTAGAATCCGTAAATGGCCATTTTATTTCAGACTGGTATCAGCAAGCCGATGGTGTGTTCTGGCTGGCAACCCGGCAAGGGGTATTCTCATTCGATCCTCGCTCGAAGGCATTCAAACAATACAGCCATAATGATGGAGAAAAAAAGAGCCTGGCGTCAGGCAAGGTACTGTCCATTTGTGCAGACCCGCGCGATCCGGAACATTACCTATGGGCCGGCACCGCAGGGGGCGGCCTGAACAAACTGGATAAAACAACAGGAAACTGCATTCACTATACTACGACCGAAGGCTTGCCCAACAATGTGATATATGGCATACAGGCCGATGCGCATAAGAACCTGTGGCTCAGCACCAACAACGGGCTGTGCCTCTTCTATCCGGGAACAGGTGACACCCGCAATTTCACCATAAAAGATGGCCTTCCTCACAATGAATTCAATACTATGGAAATTGCGCATGATACTACGGGCAAACTGTACTTTGGAGGTATCAATGGTTGGGTAGGTTTTGATCCTGAGCGGTTTTATACCGCTGTGCTGCCGCCAAAAGTCACCATTAACCGCCTGGAGCTGAATAACAACGAAGTTGTTTATAAACATAGCCCTGTGACAAATAGTGAGTACCTGCTACCTGCACCCATAGAGCATTGCAAAGAGCTGGTATTAGGGCCGGATGTAACCGTTTTTACGATTGGCTATTCTATTGCAGACATGAATAACCAGCAGGAATACCGGTATAAATACAAGCTTGAAGGCTTTGACAAAGACTGGGTAGATGCAGGCAGTCGCCATGAGGCTACTTTTACCAACATGGCGCCGGGCACTTACACATTCAAAGTGCTGGGGCGCAACAGCGAGCATGTCTGGAGCACATCGCCTGCTGAATTGAAGATCATCATACAACCGCCATGGTGGGCCACATGGTGGTTCAGGATAATAGTTGTTGCAATGATCATCTCTGCGGCCTATACCCTGTACCGATACCGGGTGAAGCAACTGCTGAAAATAGAGCGGCTCAGAAACACTATTGCACTGAACCTGCATGATGATATCGGATCTACCCTTAGCAGTATTTCGCTTTATGCAGCAGTGCTGAAGAAAAAGGCTAACGGGCTAACCGACGAATCGAACGCGCTTATAGATAAAATGATAGCAAACACCTCCGAGATCATGGAGAACATGAATGACATTGTATGGGCTACCAAGGAAGATATGGGTAGTTTTGAGCCGGTGATAGACCGGATGAGGAACTTTGCAGTGGAAATGACGGAAGTGGGCGGCACAGAGCTGGTATTCAACAACGGAAAGAACACAGATCAGCTGACGCTACAAATGCAGCAACGCAAGAACATTTACATGTTTTACAAGGAAGCGGTAAACAATGCCATCAAGCATTCGGGCTGCAGTTGCCTGACTATAGACATAACCTATGTAGCAGGCATACTTACCGTTTCCGTGCGCGATAACGGCAAAGGCATGAACAATGCCGCGGCAATCGTATCGGATGGCAATGGAGGCTCCGGCCTGCTGGGTATGAAATTCAGGGCAGACCAGATCGGCGCGCATCTTGAAATATCTTCGTCTCCGGAGACAGGAACCGTCCTTAGCCTGTTAGTCCCGGTGAGATAAACCGAGGCATTATACCTGGCCGGGGCTCCAACACACCATAAAACGCATATTAACCGCTAAAAATCATTATAATCAATGATAGCGTTAATCATATTATCCAAGTATTTTTACACCGTTGAAAATAAAAGTCGCCATATTCGATGATAACCCGAAACGCAGGGATGGGCTCAAAATGCTCGTAGACGCTATGGACACCATGGAGTGCGTTGGCGTGTATAACGATTGCCGCGATATCCTGCATCACCTGCAACTGGCCATGCCCGATGTTGTATTGATGGACATCAACATGCAGCATGTAGATGGAGTGGCGGGTGTGGTGGCGATACGGGCGGTGTATCCAAAGCTGAAAATTTTGATGCAGACCGTTTTTGAGGATGACGAAAAGATCTTCGCGGCAATTTGCGCCGGAGCAGATGGTTACCTGCTAAAACAGACAAGCCCTACAAAACTGATAGACGCCATTACTGAGGTGATGGAAGGAGGTGCGCCAATGACACCGTCTGTTGCAAAAAAAGTGCTTCAGTTCTTTAGCAAGGCAAAAGTGACACCGGCAAATGATCCATTTTCGCTTACAAAAAGAGAATTGGAAATATTGTCTTACCTGGTAAAGGGTTACAGCTATAAAATGATCGCCGATGAATGTTCCATCACGTTTCCAACTGTGAATACACACATTTCAAAGATCTACGAGAAACTAAAGGTCAATTCCGCTACCGGGGCCGTGGCCATTGCACTGAGAGAAGGCCTTATCAAATAGCATGAGTAAGCAAAAAGGTAAAAAACTAAATTGATCGCTACTCCAATACGGCCTTATGTCAATTAAAAAAACGCTCCATAATCTATGGAGCGCTTGCCTTAGGTATTTTCTGCAACAATTTATTTAGCCGCCGGATTGTTCTTTGATTGATATTCGGCAGCCCTCTTTTCTTCAAGCTCTTCTTCGCGCGCCTGATCCGAGTCGTAGGCCCGGATGATAGATTTCACAAGCCTGTGACGTACAACATCCGCTTCATCAAGCTTTATCTGGGCTATACCTTCAATGTTCTGCAATATTTTGGTAGCCTTTATCAGCCCTGACTTTTGATTCTTCGGCAGATCTATCTGCGTCAGGTCGCCGGTAATGATAGCTTTTGCCGATGCGCCGATACGTGTAAGGAACATCTTCAACTGCAGGTCGGTAGAGTTTTGTGCCTCGTCAAGGATAATGAATGCATTATCGAGCGTACGGCCACGCATATAGGCCAGCGGCGCTATCTCTATGATGCGGTTGGCCATATAATAATTCAGCTTATCGCTGGGTATCATATCATCGAGCGCATCGTAAAGCGGCCGCAAATATGGGTCTATCTTCTCCTTTAGGTCTCCCGGCAGGAAACCAAGGCTCTCACCCGCTTCCACTGCCGGTCGTGTAAGAATTATTTTTCTGACCGCCTTGTTTTTAAGCGCCCGCACAGCAAGCGCTACAGCTGTATAGGTTTTACCCGTACCTGCCGGCCCTATGGCAAATATGATATCGTTCTTTTCAGATGCCTGGGCCATGAGCTTCTGGTTCTGCGTCTTGGCACGCACTACCCTGCCGTTGGGACCAAAAACAAGGATGTCATTATTAGCCGGGTCTTCATTGCCCGTATCTCCCTGCTCTTCGTCCCCAAGTATTTTGGAGAAATAGTTCTCAGACAAGTGGCCGTTTCGTTCCAGGTACTGTATCACCTGGCCTATCTTGGCCTGTGCAGCGGTCACCTCATCGGGCTGACCTGAAATTTTTATTTGTGTGCCCCGCGATAACAGCTTTAGCAAGGGAAACCTCTTTTTTAATATCTCGAATTTGCTGTTGTTCACCCCGAAAAACTCTATCGGGTTTACTGTCTCCAGGTTAATGATCGCTTCTGTCAATGTGCTGTAATTTAAAGGTTCACAATAAAACTACAAATTCCTTGCCAAAGCTGGATTAAGGCTGGATTAAGCTTTGATTTCATTTGCCCTTTATCGGCCGATATCTGAAAAAATAACAAAACTTAAGGCCTTAAATCAACTTATCACAACTATCTCTCCATGACCCGCGACTTTGACTTATGCCGCTATATCCTGTAATCATTCGCCTTGAACTCTTCCAGCCGCTGTGCAACAGCTTTATCTGCTAATGCAAATATCCGCGCCGCCATCACCGCTGCATTGCGCGCCCCTGCCTTACCAACCGCAAGTGTGCCTACCGGCAACCCTGCAGGCATCTGCACAATGCTATACAACGCATCAATACCTCCCGGCAAGCCCCCATCCAGCGGCACACCCAGCACCGGTAGCGAAGTATAGGCTGCGCATACACCCGGCAGCGCTGCGGCCATACCTGCAGCAGCAATAACTACGCCATATCCCTTGCCCTGTGCGTTTACAATGATATCCCTCACCTTATCAGGATTTCTGTGGGCCGATGCCACCACCATATCATTGCCAATGTTGAACCAGGTGAGCCAATTGCTGCACTCCTGCATTACTGCTTCATCGGTCTTAGACCCCATTATGATCAATACCTTCATGTACTAATTCTCAGAATTAAAAAATAAATAAATAGTCTGTAGTGAAATTAACGCTACTAAATATTCTCGCCATGGAAACTTATCCACCGCGTCTGAATATCTTTTTTAAATCGCAGACAGTAAATGCATTGCAGAAAGAACGAAACGTGAACTTTTGATGAAAATAATAAATACTTTAGCATCAGCGAAAATAAACCATGAAAAACAAAGAGCACATCTGTAATGCCCTGCTGCTTATCCTGATAATATTTGAAAATTTATTTCTCTATATTTTTTTCAGGAACGGCCTCCTCTCACAAGGCAAAAATGCGATCGGATTATTTCTTTCGTCTTTGTTATTTGGGATTGTTCTGATCTATAAATTCTATGATGGGACCGCCAGCGTGGCAGAGGTAAAGCATCATAGCAACAAACTCCTTCAATATTCAGTTATTATTTTATTCTCCGTCAGATTGGTAATACTTGGATTTCAATATAATAGTTTCTTCCAAACACACCCGATCGCTTTCTTCAATTCAGATATTTTACCTCAGATCCAGATCATTTCTAAAAGGTTTTTGGCGGGGGCCTTTCCGTATAGCATCATCAATGATTTTGGCTTTGCACAACATGTGACCTATCTGCCTTTGTTTTGGTTGCCATTTACAACCGCGGAGATGCTGCATATCGACTATCGATGGATATCCTTCGGTGTTTGGTGCATTGCCGCGCTCTGGCTGTGTGTCCGCAGCTCCAGGATACCATCGGCTGCTTTGCGGATCTTCATTCCGGTACTTTTATTGGCGTCTTATTATATCCTTTTCACCCAAAACAACACCATTATGGAGGCAACCGTAGAGGTTTTGATCGCAGGGTACTATATGATGTTCATAACTAGCCTGACCTTACGTAACGGTATACTTCAGGGAACAATTATCTCGATTTGCCTGTTGTCGCGCTATAGCCTTGTATTATGGCTTCCACTTTATTGCTTTGTATTGTTTGTTTTGCAAAGCAGGAAGCGGTTGTATGCTGCCATAGGTACCATTTTGGTATTGATCCTCGTGGTTTATATCATACCATTTTTAAGCAAAGACTGGACAACACTATACTCAGGATACAAATATTATGACGATGGTACACTATTCGAATGGACCCATTTAAATAAGGACCACAAGCCGCTTCAATTGTTTGCAGGCACTGGTTATGCCTATTACTTTTACACCCGTTTTGCAAATCTTGAAGTAATTGACCGGATTCGGTTGCTGCAAAAAGTTCACGCAATATCGTGCGTGATGATAACCGTAATCCTGACGACATGGTTTTGGTTCAATAGAAAACGCATAAATGACAAGATATTTTTGCTTTCTTCTTTCAAAATATACCTTGCAATTTTCCTGTTTCTGATACAGATTCCTTATGAATACTTAATGTGCGTTGGCAATTTTGTTTCGATAGCTATTTTTTGTGAGCAAGCCCGGTACCGGCTCATTCCGAAGGCAGCTACTGTGTCAACTTAGCAGTTCTTATACTTCCAATGCCTGCTTTTGCCCTCCGCCATCCATGCTATGCCCTGAGCAAGTCGCTTTTCGCGTGTAGCATCTGTTTTTGCTTCTTCAAACCATTCTATATACTCCTTCTTGTTAGAATAGCTGAAGTCATTAAATACCTTTTCCGCGGCCTTATTTTTCTTCAGCATTTTTGCAAGATAATCCGGAGCCTTCAGCCCCTCCTTATCCTTGTCAGTCGGCTTCTTTTTGGGAGGCAGCTTCACACCCGCTTCGTTCAGCTTCATGGCTGACTTTATATACTTTTTCAGCACAGTATCTTTTGGCAGATCCTTCAGGCTTCGAAGCTTGCCCAGGTGCCCCATGCTTTCCCTGTCTTTTATGGAGAGCACATTGTCCGTATCGGCAAGTAAGGCCGCCTTCCAGAAACCAAACACCGCATGTTCTTTAAATGCCGCCATACTGCACAATATCTCGCCATTGTACATAAAGTGCGGAAAACTCCACTTCCACGTCTCCTCCACATCCGGACAGGCGGCATGCACCAACTCACGTAAGTGTATCATGATCGGCTTGGCAAAGTCTGCTACTTTCTCCAGGTAGGTATCTATTCTCGGATCGTAACTGGCCATGAACAATCTATTTGGATGAATATGTTGATGATTAAACCGACTACAAATTTAAAAACAAAAACACTATTTCTTAACCAAAATCACTTTCTCTTCGCGCTTCACCATCCTGCCAACCGGCAAAAGGAACGATGAAAGAAAGTTATGCTCAGCGAGCAGTCCAACCAGCTCCTCTTTCGCATCCTCACTTACAGCCACAAGCAATCCGCCATTCGTCTGCGGATCAGGCAGCAAACTAAACGCCTCCATCACATCAACCCCCGCATCAAAAAATATCTTGCTGCTATATCCATTCCAGTTGCGGTATGTAGCATCCGGGACTATTCTTTGAGCCAGGTATTCCTTCACGCCTTCCATTACCGGTAGCTGCGAATAGTAGACCTCTGCAGACAAACCTGCACCTTCCGCCATTTCTATCAGATGCCCCGCCAGTCCAAACCCGGTCACATCTGTCATCGCCGTTACACCTTTGATCCTGCCAAGCGCTTCCCCCAGTTTATTTATTCGCGTCAGTTGCTCTATCAGCGCTATTCTGTGTTCTTCTTTAAGTACACCTCTTTTCTGCGCCGTTGCCAATATGCCGCTACCCAATGGCTTCGTGAGAAATAAAAGATCACCTTCTTTTGCAGTGCTGTTCCTCTTCAGATTAGCGATCGCGCAAAGTCCATTCACCGCCAGCCCGAACATCGGCTCAGCGCTGTCTATACTATGCCCTCCCGCTAACGGTATGCCTGCTTCTGCACAAATTGCCCTCGCACCCTCCAGCACCCGCTGCGCCAATGCCACCGGCAGCTTCTCAACCGGCCAACCCAGTATTGCAACAGCCATTATCGGTCTGCCACCCATCGCATAAACATCGCTTATCGCATTTGCAGCCGCTATCCGCCCGAAATCATACGCATCATCAACGATCGGCATAAAAAAGTCGGTAGTAGATATCAGCGCCATGCCATCGCCCAGGTCATAGGCTGCGGCATCATCGTTCGTACTATTGCCCACCAGCAACGTGCTATCCAGCGGCTGGGCAACTTCTGTCTTCAATATTTCCTCCAGCGTTGCCGGCGCTATCTTGCAACCACAACCCGCCCCACGGGAATACTGGGTCAGCTTTATCTCACTGTTCTCTAATTCCATGATACAGTATTTCTAATCCTTTAGTGGCCTGCTGTTCCCCACAGCATCCACAGTTGTACAAATAATTTTCTTCATGGCAAATACCGAAGTTAGCGACATACCCGGCTCTTCGGCCTGCTCCCTGTTCTCAATGTCCTTAGAGTAAAATTTATCGTAGTAGCACAGCAATATCCTGAAACACTCCCGCACATCACCTTCATTCAAATATCGCATCGCATCCTTAGCTCCCTGCCCGCCGAGCCTCTTTTGTATGCGCGTAATAGCGTTCAATAAATCTTGCTTTTCAAATTTCCCATATTGCACTACAATATAGTCCAGGCGTTCCTCAAACGGCACATCTAAAAAATACAAAGGCGCAACTCTCATGCTCGCCCACAATGCACCCGGTATATTTACAGACCCTATCCGCCGGCTTTCATCCTCCAGCCATATTTCAGCGTGAGTTGCGCCCTCAGATACTTCATATAACTTGGCGGCCAGTTCGTTCTCAAACATTTCCTGGGTCGGCTGCGGATATTCTCCTAACGCCCCAAATGCCGAGCCTTTATGATGTGCCATACCTTCCAGGTCAATTACCGGCAGCCCGCTTTTTGCAAGCTCCTTAAGCACCCCTGTCTTCCCCGAACCCGTATATCCACCCAGCATCTTAAAAGAGAATGACCGTTCAAACTGCTGTAACACCCAGTTTCTATATGCTTTATAGCCACCATTTAACGCATAAACGTTGAAACCGTACAGGTCCAGCAGCCACGCAACGCCTGCGCTACGCATACCTCCACGCCAGCAGTGCACTAGCAGCGTTTTGCCGCTTATCTCTCCAGATTCTTTACTACCACTTGTTAATGAATTGTGATTTTCAGAGATTTTTTCACCTTCTATCACGATATTTTTCATTTTCACTCCGAAAAAATCTAACCCGATTTTTATTGCATCTTCCCTCCCCTGATGTTTGTAGATAGTGCCCACTATTTTGCGCTCTTCATCAGAAAAAAGCGGAATGTTGTAACCTCCCGGAATGTGCGCGTGACAATACTCTCCGGGACTTCTCACATCTATTATCGGGAAACTTTTAGCGAGCTGCAGAAACTCGTCTATGCCTATTTTCTTCATCAGTTCAACAGGCTAAAATGGTTATCATATAATTAAAATAATAGAAGCGCAATAAAAATATTTAAAAATATTTGGTTAATAAGTTGTGAATGTCGAAAAAATCTATTTACCTTTACATTAACAAACGAACAACAAACCAATAACCACAAAATAACAAATTCAAATAACGTGCCAAAAAAATAAAGACATAAAAAATACCTAAACAAAATCATCTCACACCCCTAAAACAAATGTTATGATAACGATCGCAATCATCACCCGCTTCATCATCCTCTACAACAAGAAGAGGCAAGCAAATGCTGCAAAACTCGCTCCTGCTACTTACACGCTACATTATACAAAATAATCATTAACCGAAACTAAAAACTAATGTTATGATAACGATCGCAATTCTCACACGTTACATTCTATTATATATCAGGAAAAGACAAGCCATTGCCGCCAAAATTGCCCCGGATAAATACACGTTACAATATGTAAAATAATTATTAATTAATGTCTAAAACTAATGTTATGCTAACAATTTTATTCATTACCCGGTTCATCGTTCTCTATATGAAGAAGAGACAAGCTACTGCTGCAAAGCAAACACCAGGCGCATTCACGTTACAATTTTCACATTAATTACTAACCGATAAAACGACTTGATAACTATATGTAACTGCTCCTTATTGGCAACCCAACTTACCCGCACTGGCCTCCAGGCGGGATTTTTTTTTGCAGGGATGCTCAAAAAGGCAACAAATCTGTATTGACACAACTCATTCGGCCTCACCCTCTCCTTCAGGAGTTCACGCCAGTGAAGGAGCAAAGCTTGCGGGGTGAGGTTACTCCCGCATCATATCCCCGATCACAGCCGCTATATCCTCAGCATTCGGCTTAGAGAAATAATCCCCATCGGTAGCATATGCCGGCCTGTGTGCCTGCGCAGTGATCGTCCTTGGGGCCACGTCCAGCCACCTGAAACCACCTTGTTTCTCCATCACCTGCTGGAACATATAGGCGCTGGCACCACCCGGCACATCCTCATCTATAAACACGATCCTGTTCGTCTTCTTCAGCGACTCCACGATCATATGATTGATATCAAACGGCAGCAAGGTGCGCACATCTATCACCTCGCAGCTTATTCCCTCAGGGGCTAAGTAAGTATTTATCGCATCATCTATCACCCTCAGGGTAGATCCGTAGGATACTATGGTCACATCAGTTCCCTCGCGCACCACTTCTGGTATACCGAAGGGCACGTTAAACGTAGCCAGGTTGTCCGGCATCTTTTCCTTCAGCCGGTAGCCGTTCAGGCACTCTATCACCAGTCCGGGCTCATCGCTTTTCAGCAGGGTGTTATACATGCCTGCCGCCTGCGTCATATTGCGGGGCACACAGAGGTAAATACCCCTGATGGCGTTGATGATCATACCCATCGGCGATCCGCTGTGCCACACACCTTCCAGCCTGTGACCGCGGGTGCGCACTATTATAGGACACTTCTGCCCACCACGTGTGCGATACTGCAGCGTAGCCACATCATCGCTCAGCGGCTGCAGCGCATACAGCAGGTAGTCCAGGTATTGTATCTCTGTTATGGGCCGCAGACCACGCATCGCAAGGCCAATACCCTGCCCTATGATGGTCGCCTCCCTGATGCCGGTATCGGTTATCCTTAGCGATCCGTACTTATCCTGCAAGCCCGCAAACCCCTGGTTCACGTCTCCTATCTTGCCTAGGTCCTCACCAAAGGCCACCACTGCGGGGTTGGTGGCAAAGGTGTGGTCAAAGAATTTATTTAGTATCTCATAACCATTCAGCGTCTGCGAATCTGCGCTGTACTGTGCCGGTATCTCCGCCACCTTCATAGCATTGTGCCGGCTCTCAGAGTGCAGGTGCGATGAGAATTTCTCACGGTTATCTTCGGCTATGTATTTATAGAAATTGCTGAGCGCTCTTTTAGCCTCGCCACCATGCGGGGTCAGGCGCAGCACCTTGCTTACCGACTGCATCACATCCTTGCGCACCGGCTCTTTCAGACCGTTCAGCTCCTGCACTATGGCTGCTATTGCTGTGCCATTGTTGCCTGCCTCGTACACCGCCTGGTTGCATAGCTGCGTAGCCTGTGTTATCTGCTCCCTTATCGGCGCCAGGAAATTCTCCCACGCACGCTGCTTGGCGCTGCGCGCTTCCTGCCGCGACGCTTCTTCTATCGCCGCTATCTCTTCTTCAGTAGCTATTTTGTTGTCCAGCACAAACTCGCGCATCTTGGCCACGCAGTCCCACTCCTTCTCCCACTCCAGCCGCTCCTTGCTCTTGTAGCGCTCATGCGATCCCGATGTGGAGTGCCCCTGTGGCTGCGTCACCTCCTGCACATGGAATATAGCAGGTATCTGCGTTTCGCGCACGCGGTTGATGCCGTCCTGTATGGTATCTACAAGGCTGGCATAATCCCAGCCCTTTACGGTGTATATGTTTATGCCGCCCTTCTTATCGTCCCACTGCATACCTGCAAGTGCGTCTGATATGGAGTTCTTGGTGGTTTGGTACTTACGCGGCACCGATATACCATAGCCATCGTCCCACACGAATATCGCCAGCGGCACCTGCAGCACACCCGCCGCATTCACGCTCTCCCAAAACAACCCTTCCGATGTCGATGCATCGCCTATGGTGCAGAAGATAACTTCATTGCCCTTATCGGTGAATTTCTCAAAACCCGTTTGCAGAGTCTCTATATTGCGATATAGCTTCGACGCATAGGCCAGGCCCAGCGCGCGCACCATCTGCCCTGCCGTGGGCGATATATCGCTGCTGCTTTGCGGCGCTGTGGTAAGGTCTTTCCAGTCGCCATGCTCATCCAGCCAGCGGGTGCTGTAGTGGCCGTTCATCATGCGCCCGGCCGATGACGGCTCATTCTCCGTACTCATATCGGCATAGAGCTGTGCGAAAAACTTCTGTATATCGCTCATGCCCGTGGCAAACATCAGCGTCTGGTCGCGGTAGTAGCCGCTGCGTATGTCGCCCGGCTTGAAACACTTTGCCGCAGCCAGTTGCGCCAGTTCTTTACCATCCCCGAAAATGCCAAACTTAGCCTTGCCTGTCAGCACCTCGCGGCGGCCTATAAGGCTCGCTTCACGACTCGCCACCACTATACGGTAGTCATCCAGCACCCCCTGTTTAAACTCTTCAAATGATAACCTCGCAGACTTAGATATATTGGCAGTTAACGGCATATTACAATTGTTGTTTACTATGTAATATACAAAGATAGTTTTAAGATGGGAAATTGGGAAAAAGTGCAGCAGCCCGAACGTCATTGCTGAGCGCCGCCGGGCATTGTGTTTGGCGGTCGCTGTGGCAAACGCACATAATACTTATTAGGTATTATTGCTCAGTTTTGCGATTTTTAATTCGGGGGTTTTGATTGAGCATCAAGGGGATCGGGGAGGGAAAGTTGCTTAAAATTGTATTGTGCGCAGTATGTCTCCGACTACGCTCTAATGGAAAGCAATTTCCAGATTGCGGTTGTGCGCCTAAATCCACCTCGCTCTTTCGGATTTGCAATCCGAATGCTATGGTTTGGAATTTTCAATCCACAGTTAAAATAAAAAAGCACAGTCGCTATCTCAAACAACTGTGCTCAAATATCAATTATCCCTATCCAACTTATTTATCTGGCCCCTTACTGCATGCCCTAAGAAACTCTCTTTCGCGCATGGTGGATTCGGGTATTTTGAACCATTTGGTGGTGCCGCGTGTATCGTCTGATGCTATTTCGTTGCCATAGAGGTCGTAGTAGATAGCTTCCAACACGCAGTATGCTTCTGTGGTGCAATCATACATCAGCTTGCGGCGGTAATAGCCGATCTTTTCAAAACCATCAACAACCTGGCCCCGGCTCTTGCGTGTATTAATTACCTGTATCCTGAAATCAGCGAGCATACCGTTGAGGGGCTTAACGCGTTCAATTACTTCTGTCAACCCGCCGGGCTTGTGGACGGCAGATATTACGTGAAATTCGGCGTATCTGTCGATGCCGGCACCTAATGGTACAGCCTGGCCAGCGCAATTGCTAATAACAGCCAGGGAAAGCGATATGGAGATGATACTGCGGGTAAGCAAATTTTTCATGATTTCGGGCATGAGTGTTCTGGAACCTATACTCAACACCAGCTACTATATAAAAACACTGCCAACTTGATATCATCTATACAAAATGCTCCATCAGGGCGGTTATTAGTTACACCTAAGCAAAAAGAAACTTCATTACAAACACACTATACTATATGCTGCTCTCTAATCTTGCTTATGATTAACTAGCCGGTGACTTCTTAAAAAACACGCCCCCAATATTTCTTAGCAGAATCGGGCCGCACGTGCTGCGGCGCCAAATTGTATTCCCCACAACCGCAGCGCAGAGCTTCTTTTTTTGCGCGGACGCGATTCAAAAAAAGTGGCCTTTTCCCTGCCTGCCGGCAGGCAGGTTTGGTTCTTTCTGGCGCCTCCCGATTGTTTATATCGGGAGCCACCCAAAAAAAAGAACATACGCGCGGGACACAACAACATGAGGAACGTTTTCATGTCCGGTGAACTGGCGTGCAAATTATCCTCAATCAAGTATGCTGATTAGGGAAAGTTACAATCCTAAACCCGAAAAACCTGATCCAGACCATCTCTCTGAGCATTCACGCTAGTGAGAGCAAAGGTCACGAAGAATGTGGGAATCTTTATTGGCAGTTTCGGTGCCTCGGCACATTTCTTGCGGCCCTTTTTATACTGTTACACCACTGCATAATGAGAAATTCATACTCGTTTTACAGTTATAAATAACAGCAAAACAAATTCAATTTTTCATCAAAAAAAGCGCCTGAAACCGTGTGATATTCTTGTGATATTCCTGTGATACTTTCTCGAACTAAAACCCTGATAATCAACGCAAACCTGTGCAAACTTTTTTTTCGTCAAAACTGTGATATTCCACTCGCAACATAAACAATGCAATATATAAATGAATGCATGAAGCCAGGATCACGGTCAACAGAGAATCCAGCCCAATCAACTGCCGACTGAAAACTGCCAAATGAACACGTGGGGCACAATGGGAAATTTCATAAAACACTAATATAAGCCACAGACAGGCATTTCAACAAACATCCATGCCCCATTACCCATTATTTTTTCCCAGCAAAATGGGACATTTACTGTTTCTCTGTGTCGAATACAGGATGTCTAGCGCTTACGTTACACTTCCCCTCTCAGAGAGTTCACGCAAGCGAAGGAGCGAAGCTTGAGGGGTGTGTTTTTCTTTGCCGGTGAAAATTCTGCCATCATGAAAATCCAAAACGCACCTCTTAAAATCGTAAAATCCTAAAAATCTTAGTTTACCTTTGCACCCGAATAAAAACATAAACTAACTATATGTCAGCAAACAAAATTCATGAGTTATTGGGCGATAAGGCCGAGTATTATTTAGGGCATACTAGCAAAACCATTGATAAGTCGGCACTGCACCTGCCTTCTCCGAGTCACCTGGATGACAACTGGACCCAGAGCAACCGTAATGTGCAGACGCTGCGTAGCATAGGCACGCTGATGAACCATGGCAGGCTGGCAGGCAGCGGTTATGTATCGATACTGCCGGTGGACCAGGGTATAGAGCATAGCGGCGGCGCATCTTTCGCTCCAAACCCCATTTATTTTGACCCGGAGAATATAGTGAAGCTGGCTATAGAGGGCGGCTGTAATGCAGTGGCATCGACCTATGGCGTGCTGGGCGCAGTGGCCAGGAAGTATGCACACAAAATACCGTTCATCGTAAAGGTGAACCATAACGAATTCCTTACGTATCCTAATAAGTTTGACCAGATCATGTTTGGCAACATAAAGGATGCATGGAACATGGGCGCTGTAGCGGTGGGCGCTACGATCTATTTTGGCAGCGACGAGAGCGCTCGCCAGATAGTAGAGGTGGCCAAGGCGTTTGAATATGCGCATGAGCTGGGGATGGCTACCGTATTGTGGTGCTACCTGCGCAACAGCGGCTTTAAGAAAGATGGTGTGGACTACCACACTGCTGCCGACCTCACTGGCCAGGCCAATCACCTGGGTGTGACGATACAGGCAGACATCATAAAGCAGAAATTGCCTACCAACAATGGCGGCTACAATGCCATCAACTTTGGCAAAACGAGCAAGATCGTTTATGACAAGCTGACCACAGATCACCCGATAGACCTGTGCCGTTACCAGGTGGCTAATTGCTACATGGGCCGTGTGGGATTGATCAACTCGGGCGGTGAGTCGAAAGGCGCTACCGACCTGGCAGAAGCAGTGACCACAGCGGTGGTGAACAAGCGCGCCGGCGGTATGGGACTGATAAGCGGCCGCAAGGCGTTCCAGAAGCCTATGGGCGAAGGCGTGGCGCTGCTGAATACTATACAGGATGTTTATCTTGATGGGTCGGTGACGATCGCTTAAGGGAAGTTAAAAGTTAAAGGTCAAAACCCAAAAGTTGTTGCGGGTATTGATGTAGTAAATAGTTGATACCGGGTGCTTGCATCCGGTATCTTGTTTTTTAATGGGCGGTGTGCTCTTTTTCGCTCGATTGAGCAGTCTTGGTTCGACTACGCTCACCATGAACCTTTTTCCGAGCTCGTGGCTGTGATAACGCATGGTGGCGCGATTTTTTTTAGTGATCGTACATTGATAATCTCTAAAATATCCGGATCATGAAAAAGTATTGGAAGGCAATAGCGATAGCAGCGGCTGCAGGAATATTGGTTTATCCTGCCATGAAATTATACCAGTATGTAGCTAAGAAACGTGCTGAGGGCAGGGAAGATGAGGAAGAGGAAGCGCCACACAAGAACCTGGGGTTCATTCATCACAGCCAGCATACGCCGCATCACCGCAAGATGAGTAATGGGCGTGTGAAGGCGTGACCTCTCCCCGGCCCTCTCCGAAGGAGAGGGTGAGGTGGAATGAGCTGCGTAGTCATAGCGCGAGGTAACCACCCCAGCCAAAAGTACATTGCTTCGCTATGTCTTTTGCCATGCCCCTCCTTGAAAAGGAGGGGAGGTGTTGCGTGGTATTTCGCCCCTTCAGGGCGTGGAGCGGTTTCCATAAATAATTAACCCAGGGCGATGCCCCGGGCTTATGTATTTCGCGCTTTCAGCGCTTGTTATGTGGTTAGAATAATTGTTTGAGGACGTTGTAGACAACGCTGGGCTTGCCGAGGGTGTAGAAGTGGAGGATCTTCACTTTTTCCTTGAGCAGGCCGCGGCATTGATGCAGGAGCCATTCGGTGCCTACTTTCTCGCAGTCGGCATCGGTTTTGGCTTTCATCATTTCGGTGTATAACTCCACGGGTACTTCTACGTTGAACACGCGGGGTATCATGGAGAGCTGTTTCTTGTTGGTAAGCGGCTTGAGGCCGGGTACTATGGGCACTGTAATACCGTGGTCTTTGCACTTCTTTATGAAGCTGAAGTAGTGGTCGTTGTTGAAAAACATCTGGGTGGTGACATAGTCGCCGCCGAGGTCTATTTTGCGCTTGAGGTAGAAGATGTCGGTATCCATGTTGGGCGCCTCAAAGTGCTTCTCGGGATAGCCTGCGACACCGATACAGAAGTCGGTCTTGGCGCCGTCGATGATGTCGTCTTCCATGTAGCGGCCATTGTTGAGGTCTACTACCTGGCGAACGAGGTCCTCTGCATAGCGGTGGCCATGAAGGTGCGGGGTAAAGAACTTCTCACCCACAGCAGCATCGCCACGAAGTGCAAGGACGTTCTTGATGCCGAGGAAGTCGAGATCTATGAGGGCGTTCTCGGTCTCTGCCTTGCTGAAGCCCCCACAGATGAGGTGCGGAATGGCTTCGACCTTGTATTTGTTCATAAGGGCGGCGCAGATGCCCACAGTACCGGGGCGCTTGCGGATCTCCACCCACTCCAGCGAACCGTCTTTGCGGGTTTTGAGTATCTGCTCGGCACGGTGATAGGTAACGTTGATGAATGCAGGGTTGAACTCCATCAGCGGATCGAGGTGATCGTATATAGATTGTATGCTCTTGCCCTTGGTAGGCGGCAATATCTCAAATGATACAATAGTGTCTTTGGCCTGGGCCAGATGTTCGGTAACTTTCATAATTGCAGGCGCAAAAGTATAATTAATAAATGAAATGCTCAATGGAGGGCTTTAAAGCGGCTTCCAACGGCAGTCATTGATCATACAAATGGCTCTGCCAGCTAAAAGATCGCCCCGATATTCAGGCTGAAGCAGCCGTTCTTTATGGATTGGTTGGGGTTTGGGGTAACGTTGGTGAGGCCGAGGTCGTAAACGAGAGACATGTTAAAGTGCATTACCCGCATACCCATGTATAGCGAGAGCCCGATGTCACCGGATTTGAAATCATCAGTGGACGATTTGCCGATCTTGAACTTGTTGACTTTGGTGCCTCCGTCGAGGTCTACGGCTTTGGAGACTGCGGAAACGAGTTTTGAGAAATAAGGGCCTGCGCCGATGTCGTATGAGCAGTTTTTTACACCCAGGGGCGCTTTGAAGATGAGTGGCAGCGACAACTCAAGATAGCCCAGCTTGTTTTTGAAATGGCTGATGCCCGAGACATAGGTGCTGCCGTTATTGTTGTTTGTTGCACCTTTCTGTGTAAAGAGAAGGGTGGGCTGCACACTGAAATACTTACCGGGTGTACGGTAGAGCATACCGGCATTAAACCCGAAATTCCAGCCGCGGTCTTCTTTTACGCCCGACTTTACCAACTTGTAACCGGATATATTCCAGCCGACCTGGATACCAAGCTGGGCGAACGTTGTTGCTGAGATGAAACTCAGGAGACCAACCAGGATGCCCAGCCTTATCGTTTTCGACCTGTTCATATTCGATTATTTTCTACAAAGAACGAGCAAAAGCGACGAATGGGGTATACCGCATATGTAGTATATTTTGAGCTAGTGGAACTCCATATTGGTGACGATGAGGTTGCTGTTGGCCCGTGCAAGAACGTTTCCGGTCATATCGTAGACATGACACTCTACATTGATAATCTTCTTGCCTACGCGCAGCACCTTTGACTCGGCACGCAGGCGCTCGCCTTCTTTGATGGCGTATAGAAAGTCGACATTTAGGGTTAGTGATGTGTAGTGATGCTCGGTATCGAGGCTTACGACGCCCCACCCTATGGCCTCGTCTATCACCAGGCTCATCATGCCTCCGTGGATATTGCCATAGGGGTTAGTCATTTCTTTGCGCACTTCGAGGGTGATAACCGCATTACCTTTCTCAATGCGCTCCAGCGTGAACCGAAGCCAGTTGCCGGCCGGCGAGCGGGACTCTTCGACGACTTTGCCTTCGAAGGTTTCTTTTATCCATTGCAGTACGCCGCCGGGTGGTATGTTTTTGTAGCCCATGATGCAAAGTTAACCCCCTCCCCCTAAAGGGGCGTCAGGAATTTAGCTGATTCTAAGATATTCAGCTTTGGACCTGGATTTTTGCAGAATTATTTTACTCCATCGTAGAAGCAAGTACACAAGCTGAAAATTTATTCACATGTGACGCCCTTTAGGGGTTTGGGGTGTGTTTGGGATTATATTTGTTGCATGGAAACTACCAGCGGCAGTGTGCCGGTAATTACTTCATCCAAATCGATGCACCGAGCGTGGTCTATGTATGACTGGGCCAATTCGGCGTATAACCTGGTCATTACTTCTACCATATTCCCTGCTTACTATAATGAGGTTACAACCATTTCTAAGGACGGACAAACGATAAGCGACAAGGTCTCGTTTTTCGGGATGACGGTCAAGAACAGTTCATTGTTTGACTATTCTATCGCTGCGGCATATCTCATTATAGCGCTTTTGTCGCCGATACTGTCTTCTATAGCTGATTATAAGGGCAACAAGAAGAGGTTCATGCAGCTCTTTTGCTATTTGGGGTCTATATCGTGTTGCTGTCTTTATTTCTTTACCGGCAAGACGGTCGAACTGGGGATCATCTTCTCAGCGCTTGCGGCACTTGGGTATTGCGGCAGCCTGGTGTTCTATAATGCCTACCTGCCGGAGATCGCGGTTGAAGCAGACCGTGACCGGGTAAGCGCGCAGGGATTTTCGTACGGATATATAGGCAGTGTGATCCTTCAACTAATTTGTTTCGTGTTTGTTTTTAAACCGGAATGGTTCGGTATCAAGGACCCATCAATGCCAGCGCGGTTATCCTTCTTCATGGTAGGCCTCTGGTGGATGGGGTTTGCGCAGATCACGTTCTATAAGATGCCCAAAGGGGCGCCGCTGGCTAAGAAACATGACCATAGCCTGCTGGCAAATGGTTTTTACGAGCTGAAGAAGGTATTTGGCCAGATAAAAAAAATGCCAGTATTGAAAACTTATCTGCTGGCTTTCTTCTTCTACAGCATGGGTGTGCAAACGGTGATGCTGGCCGCAACGATATTTGGGAGCAAGGAATTGAAGCTAAAGACAGACCAATTGATCATAGCCATACTGGTGATACAGATCGTAGCTATCGCAGGGGCTTATCTTATGGCTAAGCTGTCGGACCTGTTTGGCAATCTACAGGTGCTTCTGTTTGTTGTTTTTATATGGATAGGTGTGTGTGTGGCAGCGTATTTTACCTATACAGCCACTGAGTTTTATATTGTAGCTGGTATCGTAGGTCTGATCATGGGAGGAATACAATCCCTGAGCCGCTCTACTTACTCCAAGCTTATGCCGCCAACGCATGACACAGCGTCCTTTTTCAGCTTTTATGACGTGACAGAGAAGATGGCGATCGTTATTGGTATGCTTTCTTTCGGGTTCATAGACAGTGTTATGAATATGCGTAGCGCGATCATCGCGCTTATCACGTTTTTTGTGGCAGGGGTAATTGTCCTGTTCAAGACGATACCCCTGTCCCCTAAAGGGGGACCAGGTATGTAGCGGTATCAAGGCCATTGAACTTTGGAAGGGAATTAAACAGTTTTGTTTGAAAATTTGTTGATAGATTTGAAACAATAAACAATTTGGAGAATCCTGAACTATCGGGATGTAGATTATGAGACTATACACAATTAATGCAGGATATTTTAAGCTGGACGGCGGGGCTATGTTTGGCGTGGTGCCTAAGACAATGTGGAATAAAGCCAATCCGGCGGATGAGAACAATATGTGCAGCTGGGCAATGCGTTGCCTGCTGATAGAACACGGTAACTACAAGATACTTGTGGACAATGGCATGGGAACAAAGCAGGATGCCAAGTTCTTCAGCCATTACTTTCCGCATGGAGAAGACAGTATAGAAAAAGGCCTGGCGAAGCATGGCTTTACGATGGATGATATTACCGACGTATTTCTTACACACCTGCATTTTGACCATTGCGGCGGATCCATAAAACGCGAAGGAGATAAACTGGTACCTGCCTTCAAAAATGCGTTCTACTGGAGCAACCACCATCACTGGACATCTGCATTAAGCCCCAACGAGCGCGAAAAAGCATCGTTCCTAAAGGAGAATATCCTCCCTATCGAAGAGAGCACACGCCTGCGCTTTGTTGAAACGGCAGACAATGAAGAATGGATACAGGATATACGTATACGTTATGTAAACGGACATACCGACTCGATGATGCTGCCGCAGATAAAGTATAACGAGACTACCCTGCTCTTTTGCGCTGACCTGATACCCAGCAGCGCACACGTATCACTTCCCTGGGTGATGGCATATGATATGCGCCCCCTGGATACACTCGATGAGAAGCACAAATTGCTTAATGAGGCCGCTGCGAATAACTGGGTACTTTTCTTTGAACATGACCCGAAGAATGAATGCTGTACGCTGCAGCAAACAGAAAGAGGAGTACGTGTGAAAGAGGTATTTCCGCTGAGCGAGCTGGAAAGCAGGCTTGGGTAAAGCCTCCCCACCCTCTCCCTTCAACTATGCTTCCGACAGGCTGGAGCGCAGTGAAGCAGACGGAGTTGCAAACTCATTCAGCAGTGAGTTTTGCCGCCCAGGACTTTTCGAAGAGTTAAAGATTCAGAGTAAAAGCCTTTTTGCTTTTGGTGCGGTAGACAATGGTGACGAAGTAGAGTCCACGATGAAGCTTATGCAGATCCATGACATTTTGTTCAGGCGTTATTCTCATCTGTTTGATAAAATCACCTTCGCCATTCGTAACTACAGCCCATACAGCTTTCCTGGATTCCGGAAAACCAGAAAACGAGGCTTTGCCGTTGCTAAATGACATTTCCATATCGGCGAAGTCATTTGGAGCTGCGACAGGTATACGACGATAGATGTTATCACTTCCCTCCCATGAGTTTTGACTCATAGCTGTTGTTTGTGCTTGTGCGGCGCAAGTGCATGCAAGCATGGAGCAAATGATCAAGATACGTTTCATAAAATTGCTGTTTTAGTGCTGGTGAATAAAATAAACACTGCTTGTTTAAGACGCACCAAATGTATTTTAGGTTACGGGGTACACCTTACCGCAAAAAGCGTGATTTGCATTTTGCTAACAGCAAATAATGGGTGAAAAAAGGGTGAGAAAACCAACAAGATTGCAAAACCACAGAGTTGTCAACACGGACATCTGGTATAAAACCTGCTAAGCGCAAGCGTTTATTATTGACCCTGGCATTCAATAGGATTAAAGCATATGTTTTGTCAAAAAAATAGTACTTTTAAAAAAAATGCTTTTATGAAAAAACTCTTTTCCTTTTTACCAATCTTCTTATTGCTTGGTGCAATAAACAGCAATGCCCAGGTATTCTGGACAGAAAATTTTGAAAGCGGCAGTACTTCCGGAATGGAAGTACCCAGTTTTACCGGCCTTAATGGGGCATGGACCATGTCGACGAGCATAACCACTACAGAGGGCGATGCTCCAAACTTCTGGTTTGTTACGTGTGCTGAGGCAGGCCATATTGCCGGAGGGTGCGGCAGCGTATGTGGTGCGGGCAGTGGAGAATTAGGTGCGACATTGCACCTGGGCTCAGGAACCGGCTCAATCGCGGGCGCCGACAATGGAGCAAGCTATGATGCCGGCGACGGTGGACTGGGTTTTTACAACACCACTACCGACCGGAGAGCAGAGTCGCCAACGATCAACTGTTCCGGTAAGTCTACAATCAACCTCCGGTTTTACTACATTGAAAACGGCCAGGGAGCCGTTGACGACGGATGGGTAGAATATTATGACGGCACTACCTGGACCCTGCTTACCAATACAGCAAAAACAACAACCTGCGGTGGTGGCCAGGGCTCTTGGGCTGTGCAGAACATCACGCTGCCCGCGAGCGCAGACAATAACCCAAATGTAAAGATCGGGTTCCGGTGGATAAATGATAATGATGGCGCAGGCACCGACCCTTCCTTTGCAATTGACAGCGTTTCGTTAAGTACTGCCGCGGCTCCCCCGCCGCCACCCGTGGCATCCTTTACCAATACAGCCACTTCGTCCTGCCAGGATAGCTGCATCTTATTTACCAGCACTACTACCGGCATTGTGGACAGTGTGAGGTGGACAGTTAGTCCTGCAGGAGCAACGATCGGAACGCCGACAAGCACAACATCTTCAAATATCTGCTTTCCTTTAGCAGGCACTTATTCTGTAACCTTGACCGCATATGGCAGTGGCGGATCAACAACCTCATCGGCAGTTATAAATGTTACGCCAACACCACACCCAACGGTTACAAAAACACTTCATGTGCTTTCTGTGCCCGGCCTATATAGCGGCTACCAATGGTATAATGGTACTACCGCGCTCAGCGGCGCAACAAACAGTACTTTTACTTATACGGTATCAGGCGTTTACAGTGTGTTGGTTGATTCTGCGGGATGTCCCGGATTTTCTACAGTGATCAATACAACAGGCATTGGGAACATTTATACTACCTCTGAAAATTTCTGGATATCCCAGCCTAATGGCAGCACGGTGATACTTAACGCGGCGCAACCGGTTGGTGATCCGTTGAGCGTAACCATTTATGATGCCACCGGCAGAAAAATTATAGACGAGACCTGGAACTCCGGCACTTTTTCAAAACAGATCAGCGGGCTTTCACTTTCACCGGGCCTGTTTGTCATTAAGATCAGCAATACTTATACATCTGCAGTATTTAAGTTGTTGAAACAGTAATAGGTTACTTTTTTTAGAACCAGAAGCCCGGTCGTCTGCCGGGCTTCTTTGTAACAAGTCTGCAAAAAATGTCCCTACCGATATGTGAATAATTGTATTTTTATAAAAAACACTTCAATGAAAAGACTAGTTACCTTTTGCTTATTTTTTGTTTGCATCAGTGCAACACACGCACAAATCACCATCTATCTTGACACCATCAGCAGTGCCGGAACCGGGTGGAGCCTGAATGATACGGACCTTGGTGGTGCGACCACAGGAACACCAAACGCGTGGCTGATAAACAACGCATATGCCGGAGGAAGTTTCGGGGTAGTTACCATCCCCAATACCAGCGACCAGCCTGCTGAAATTACAGGTAGCCCCGAAAGCTACTACCTTCATATGTGCAGTGCGGCAGCGCAGTCAAACGGTATTTTCAATACAAACTTCAACGCTTCCAGCATTACTTCGACAAGCTATTTTGCTTCTATGAATAATTCTGTGAGCACGGTTGGGTATGCAGGAGTATACTTTTCTTTCTGGTGGCTTTGCGAGGGCAGCAGCCCATCGGCTGTAGGGTCGGTCTATTACCGGACAAGTACATCACGCCCATGGGTGGAGATAACCGGAACTACATTTGCGGGTTCATCGACATGGGCAATAGACTCAGTGCATCTTGACTCTTTTGACAACAAACCATTTCTCCAGTTTGCGTTTCGTTTCAAACATACCCTATCCGGCAGTGACCCTGCCTTTGCAGTAGATCAAATAAGACTAACCGCATCGACAACATCGATTCCACCGCCAACAGCTTCCTACTCAGCCACAGATACAATGGCTTGCCAGGACAGTTGCATCACTTTTTATAATACCAGCAGCGGAACTATAGACAGTGTACGCTGGACTACTACGCCCGCAGGAGCGACAATAGGCAGCCCAACGGGCGATGTTACAACTATATGCTTTCCGGCCGCTGGAGCATATTCTGTTACATTGACGGCATATAACAGCGGGGGAAGTAATTCGTTAACAGCTCCAATTGGCGTACACCCTATTCCGACTCCCGTGATCGTGCAATCCGGATCGACTCTTTCCGTCTCCGGCGCTTATACCGGATATCAATGGTATACGGACACGACATTAATAGGGGGCGCGAATGACAGTGTTTATACCGTAACGACTCCCGGAACATATGCTATTATCGTAGACTCGGCGGGATGCAGAGGATATGATACGATCATTGTGGTGGGTACGACACATATCCCTATGGCCAATTTTACGGCAACTGAATATTGGCTGACGCAGCTTTCAAAAAACACTTTGAATATCACTGCATCGGCACCCGCTGCACAAGACCTGACTGTAACTGTGTTTGACGCAACCGGAAAACTTATCAGGAAAGAACAATGGATTGCCGGAAGTTCCAGTAAGCAAATTAATGACCTTTATCTGCCTGAAGGCCTATATATAATCAGGCTGGGCAATTCAACAACATCTGCAGTATTGAAGTGGGCAAAATAGTTAAAATTGCGAAATATGAATAAAAGCCACGTATTATGCAGGGCTTTTCATTTATTTTTCCACAGGTATCTATATTTACTAAAATATTGCTTTTGAATTTCAACTGCCAGCCCTTACCTTTGCGCAAAATTTAACCCCTCCCGATAGTTATCGGGACTTTCGGGAATACAATATATAACTCATACTTTATGCCAAACGTTGGTAAAATCAAACAAATTATCGGGCCTGTTGTGGACGTTTATTTTGGTAATGACAGCAAACTGCCGGAAATATTTAACGCCCTTGAGCTGACCCGTGAAAACGGCGACAAGCTTGTGCTTGAAGTGCAGCAGCACCTTGGTGAAGACAGCGTGCGCGCAGTGGCCATGGACGGTACGGAAGGCCTGGTACGCGGTACTGAAGTAAGGGATACCGGCAAGGCGATAGCAATGCCGATAGGAGACCAGATAAACGGCCGCCTGTTTAACGTAACGGGTGATGCTATTGACGGACTTAAGGCTCCCGACAAGACAAATGGCCGCCCGATACATAACAAACCTCCAAAGTTTGAAAACCTCAGTACCTCTTCTGAGATATTATATACCGGTATCAAGGTAATTGACCTGATCGAGCCATACGCAAAGGGTGGTAAGATCGGTTTGTTTGGTGGTGCGGGTGTGGGTAAAACCGTATTGATCCAGGAGCTTATCAATAATATCGCAAAGGCATATGCCGGTCTGTCGGTGTTTGCCGGTGTGGGTGAGCGTACCCGTGAGGGAAATGACCTGATGCGTGAAATGATCGAAGCAGGCATTGTGAAGTATGGTGAAAAATTCAAACACAGTATGGAAAGCGGCGGCTGGGACCTCAGCACCGTGGACATGAATGAGCTTAAAGACAGTAAGGCAACTTTCGTATTCGGACAGATGAATGAGCCACCCGGAGCACGTGCACGCGTGGCCCTCTCAGGTCTTACGATCGCTGAATACTTCCGTGACGGAGATGGTACAGGCAAAGGAAAGGACATCCTCTTCTTCGTAGATAACATCTTCCGTTTCACACAGGCAGGATCTGAGGTATCGGCCCTCCTGGGACGTATGCCATCAGCGGTAGGTTATCAGCCTACCCTAGCTACAGAAATGGGTCTGATGCAGGAGCGTATCACTTCTACCAAGAATGGTTCTATTACTTCTGTACAGGCGGTATATGTACCGGCGGATGACCTTACCGATCCGGCACCGGCAACTACCTTCGCTCACCTTGATGCGACAACGGTACTTGACCGTAAGATCGCTGACCTTGGTATCTATCCTGCGGTGAACCCACTGGAGTCTACTTCGCGTATCCTTACCCCATTAATAGTAGGTAATGTGCATTATGATTGCGCAAACCGTGTGAAGCTGATCTTACAGCGCTACAAAGAGCTGCAGGATATCATTGCGATCCTTGGTATGGATGAGCTGAGTGAAGAAGATAAGATGACGGTATCACGCGCACGTAAAGTGCAGCGCTTCCTGTCGCAGCCTTTCCATGTGGCTGAGGCGTTCACCGGCCTTAAGGGTGTACTTGTACCAATCGAAGAAACAATCCGTGGCTTTAATATGATCATGGACGGCGAAGTGGACGAGTATCCTGAAGCGGCGTTCAACCTGGTAGGTAGCATTGATGATGCTATGGCTAAGGGTAAGAAGCTGATGGAGCAGGCAAAGAACTAAACCCCTCCGCCCCTAAAGGGGGACTTCCTTCGTTTAGTGAGCGGCGTGGTGTAACAATATTGATTAACAAACTGAAGCACGAAAACATATACGTGCCAAGGGTAAAGCCCCTTTAGGGGTTTGGGGTTTATGCAATTAGAAATATTAACACCGGAGCATAAGGTTTTTAGCGGAGAGGTATATGGCATTTTGTTGCCTGGTACTGAGGGTGCTTTTGAGATACTGGATAAGCATGCGCCAATGATCGCATCATTGGGTAAGGGCAAGATGAAGGTGCTCAAGGACAAGACGCATACCGAGACCTATGAGATCTCTGGCGGGTTTATTGAAATGCTGAACAACAAGGCCAGTGTGCTGATAGAGGACGCAACTGCGCTAGATTAAGCTTTCTTCATCTAAGAAATAATGTAAAATGCCGGGGTTTGCCCGGCATTTTTTTGTGCCGTAAGAATTGATCATCTGCTCCAACACTGCTGTGACATGTGAGCAAACGAATGTTTCCTGCTTTAAAAAACCGGATAAATATTAGCAGCAAACATTCATAAAAGTGGGATTAGAATCCGCACCGTTTTTGCCAGCTACCCAACCAAATAAATAGCTTTCAATGTCTTATCTTACCTTTGCAATCTTGTTTCTATTTAAATCAATTCAGTCAACAGCATTACAATGAAAAAATTTTTATCCTGCGTTTATCTTTTTATCGTCGCACTTGGCATTTCTGCTACAGCCCAACCCGTCAATGATCATAGGTATAAAGTGTTATTCCTCGGAAATAGTTACACCTACGTGAACAACCTGCCCCTGATAACAGCCAATGCCGCTGCTTCTGTGGGTGACACATTGGTGTATGATGTAAATGCGATTGGAGGCTATACGCTACAGCAGCAATCACAGGACGTCACATCCTTAGGTAAAATAGCGGTCGGAAACTGGGACTATGTGGTTCTACAGGAGCAGAGCCAATTGCCTTCATTCCCGATAGAGCAGGTGGATACTGAAGTGTTTCCCTATGCCAAGATACTGGACAGCATTGTTCACCATGACAACAGTTGCGGAAGGTCTATTTTTTATATGACCTGGGGCAGAGCGTCTGGTGATGCATCGAACTGCGCGTTCTGGCCGCCAGTTTGTACTTATAACGGGATGGACAGCATGCTGTACCTGCGGTATATGATGATGGCTGACAGTAACAATGCACTGGTATCACCGGCGGGCGCCGTGTGGCACTATATCAGAGATCACTACCCGACGATACAGTTGTACCAGTCAGACGAAAGCCATCCGTCGGAAGCCGGTACGTATGCCGCAGCCTGTACTTTTTATACGACGATCTTCAAACGCGATCCGACAAGGATCACTTACCACTTCTCCTTGTCAGATTCTGATGCGGCACATATACGGCTGGCGGCTAAGCTTGTTGTCTACGACAGCCTTAGCAAGTGGCACATCGGGGAATATGATGCTACAGCCCAGGCAACATATACCGTTACTGGCACGCAGGTTGCCTTTACAAATACCTCTGCCGGCGCAACCGAGTATACGTGGAGCTTTGGCGATGGAAACACATCTACGCTTGCAAGCCCTGTGAATATATACGCCAGCAACGGGGTCTATACAGTAACATTAGTAGCTATAAACTGCGGAAAAAGCGATACTACTCAGTTCATAATACCGATAGGTGTCACTAGTGCCGCGCAAATTCAACCTGGGGCCGGTAATATCGTTATCTCACCTAACCCTGCACATAATTTACTGAACGTTCACAGCGATGTATTGATCTCAAGTCAATGCGATGTTCAAATACTGAATATGCTTGGTCAGACGGTGGGTCGCTACAAGACGAACAATACGGACAATCAGAAGCTGGATATTTCCGAACTTGGTTCAGGGGTGTATCTTATCTCAATATCGGATGCCGGTCGCGTAATTTACCGCAGATCGTTTCTGAAAAACTAGGGATCGGAGATGCCGCATCTACTTACCTAATGCTTCCGTATTAAATACGGGATCAGGATTTTTCAACGCCTGGTAATCGGCAAGGGTACTTGCATATGCGGTCCAGACAACAAGCGGCAGATAGTTGAGCGCTAATTTTTTGTCGGCACGTGCACTGATTAGCATACTTGCAATCGCCAGCACATTATCAGACATTGTCCAGATAACAGCCAGCAAAGGGCTTTTCTTTTTGAAATAGATGTAATTGAAAGAAAAAAAGATGGCCCATATGCCGGCCTGCAACAACAGCAGTTTTCTTTTTTCAGGTATGTTTTTCTGCAATATCCGCTGCATTGCGCGTATCAGAAAAAAGTTATTGATAGTCCAGGCCGGAGCGTAGAGCCAAGAAGGTGGCGCCCACGGAGCCTGTTCTAATTTATCGGTATAGAGCTCTTTTCGTTCTTTTGATGGCATTAGGGCCGACAAGCCACCCAGCGCTGAGGCACCAGCCGCAATAAGCGCTATCTGCCATCCTTTCAACGTCCCAATTTTCTGTGTCAGCATAACGAGTTTTCCGAACTTAATGAAAAAACAATGCCATGACCTTTGTTGCTGTATGAAGCGATGAATTTGTTTTTAATAACGGGGATTCGACATCATCAGTCCTTTACAGATTCAGTTGTGCAATATAGTAAGGAGTTATTCCCAACAGTGGCGCAAAGAATACATTGAATTGTGAGGATAACCAACCAGTATCTCACTCAATGTTTTTACAACGTCTTTCATTTACTTTCCTTCGGATTTGAAGAAATGAGGAAAGAGCCCTTTCTCAATAGCTTCAAAAAGGTAGCATATGCGGCTAAAAAACCTTCACAAAGCCGGCAAAGACGACAATGATGCCCACACTCGTTAGACCGTAAAGCACCAATGGAAAATTAAGATTCGTTGCGGACGCCGTTATTGAAAGGACAAAACTCATAAGACAGATAAATGCGCCGACAAGTATGAGTGTAAGGCCCTGGGCCATTGCTTTGGAGTTACGAAGTTTGATCGCTTCGCTCACCACGGCTTCAACGAACTTGCTGTCATGGCCCTTTTGCACGAGATCTGCCTGTATTTGCTCTCTGCCCACCCCTTCTCTAAGCAGTGCAAGCACTTGATCACTGAGGGAAGCTTCTTCAATTTTTACCATGCCGTTCACTATTAGATGAATACAAGTTAATAAAAAAAATAAAACAACGAGAAATTCCAAAATAAATAAAAAGAGTTGCCTGAACGTGACGCTGAGATGCCGAGCAAAGAATCGAGTATTTCCTTTCGATGTTTGCAGAATATCAGTGACCGATTATTAATTTATTCCTCTTCCAAAAAATACTTGTCTGAAAAGAATGAATTTTTATTAATTTGCTACTCCTTAACAAAAAAAAACACCGCTAATGTCCGTAAATCTTTGCATCGACTGGGGCAACACCAGCGTTAAAGCTGCAATCTTCAATGATGACACTCTGCAAAAGCAATATGCTTTTTCGCCTGACGAGGCAATTGAAAAAATAACTTCGATCATAAGCCTTTACCCACCGGTAAAAGCGATCATCTGCTCTGTAGTAAAGCATAATGATGAGCTGGAGCACCTTGTCCGCTCCAATATCAAAAACGTAATTACGCTGGATAGTAATACACGGCTGCCAATTCACAACGGCTACCTGTCCGGTGATACGCTTGGCGCAGACCGCATAGCGCTGGTAGTTGCAGCACACTTGTTATATCCTGATAAAAACAACCTTGTCATCAGCACAGGTACCTGTGTGACTTATAATTTTGTACAAAAGAACAAGATGTTCAGAGGCGGGGCTATCTCACCAGGGCTGAATATGAGGCTGCAGGCTATGCACAGTTTTACAAGTAAGCTACCGGAAGTGACGATGGATGGCGAGCTTATCTTACTGGGCTATGATACGCCAACCTGCATGCGCAGCGGAGCGGCCTATGGCATAGCATTTGAAATAGATGGGATGATCAATGAATACTCCTTCCAGCATCCTGATTTTAACGCCATATTAACGGGTGGTGATGCGCCTTTCTTTGCGAGCAAAATTAAAAGTAAGATATTTGCTGACCCTGACTTATTGTTGAAGGGATTAAATTTAATTTTAAACTATAATGTTTCATCCCCACGCTAAGTGTGTATTAACGATATTATTTCTTTTAGGGTCATCTGGTCTTTTTGCCCAAACAAGAGGTACAAGCGATCCTCTTTCTGAGCGTGAAAATAACCCATATTCGAAATATGGTATAGGGGAGCTTCAAAATGGTAATAGTACGGTATTAAGGGGCATGGGCAATGCTACGTCGGCATTTGAAAACCCTTATGAATTAAACACAGATAACCCATCTTCTTATTCGTTCCTGAAACGCACAACGTTTGAAGCAGGCATGACGGCGAGCACACGGAGCGTTGCCGCACAGGGATCTTCATATACAACCGGCACCGCTACGCTGTCTTACCTGACGATTGGCATACCCGTAAATAATAATGCAGGGCTTTGCTTTGGTTTCAAGCCTTATTCGCATGCTTTTTATGCATTGGTCGACACCATTTTTTCACCCAACTCCCCTATTGGACAAACAGTGAGGTCATACAGAGGTGACGGGGGATTGAACTATGCTTATATTGGGGGCGCATACCGCTATAAAGAACTTAGCATAGGGTTCAATGCCGGGTATATGTTTGGCACGTTGACAAGCAATACGGGCGTAACATCAATAGACACTGTAGTTACCAACAGAGCCTATACCGCTGATTTTGCAAACTACAACCGTATCGGTGGTATCTACTGGAAAGGCGGGCTGATGTGGGAACACAAACTTGATTCCAGTTTGACACTACGCCTGGGAGGCACGTTCACTCTTGGTCAAAGCCTTACTGAGCGGCTGAATGCATACCAGGTAAGCGTGTTTAACTTTGGTGACACCCTGGTAAATGATACAAGCGCCAATTCGGGAGAGTCGACAGGCAAGCTGAAACTGCCAATGTCTTACAGCATAGGTGTGATGCTGGTGAAAAATAACAAGTGGGGCCTGGCCCTTGACTATACCGCGACACAGTGGAGCCAGTTTAACAGCACACCTGACGTTGGGAGGAATTATGCCATTGCAAAGGGATCTTATAAGGTGAGCCTTGGCGGCGAGCTGACACCCGATGCAGGCAATATCCGTAATTATTTTGCCCGTGTAACTTACCGGACCGGATTTTATTATGGTACAGATTACCTTACATTTCAAAACACGCAGCTCCCAATATATGGTGTGACACTAGGCGCCAGCCTGCCGATCAGGCGCTCGCTATCGCACCTACACACATCGCTGGATGTAGGCCGGCTGGGTACTACGACGAATAACCTGATACAGCAGACATACGTGCGCTTTTCTCTGGGCATGTCATTTAATGACCTGTGGTTCATTAAACGCAAGTATGATTAGTATTCCGGGAAAATATCCGCGCCGATCCGTATCCCGGATATTTATTGCTGGTATTTTGTTTTTCCTGACGCTTTCCTGCAAAAACGACCCGAACGAGATAAGAGCCCTGACCGGGAAGGCCCACCTGACGGAAGATCATGCCATTGATGTTACCGTTATTTACAGTAAAAACGGAAAAATAAGCATGCGCGTATTTGCGCATGACTTTGTAAGGAATGAAGGCGCCAGGCGTCCTTACATAGATATGAATACCAATCTAAAAGTGGAATTCTACAACGATAGCACCGGCACGATAGATGATGTACTTACCGCTGACTCATCGAGGTATTATGAAGCGCAAGGTGACATGATCATCTGGGATAGCGTGCAGATAGTAACCAAGAAGGGAGAAAAACTAAATACACAGGAACTGATATGGAATGCCAGCGCACAGAAATTTTTCACTGAGAAACCTGTGCGGATAACGACACCAACCGAAGTGCTTTATGGTAACGGCATGGAAGCCAACAGCGATTTTTCGTGGTACCAGATCACAAACCCTAAGGGCACAGTGCAGGTGAATAAAGAGGAAGTGCCGCAATAGACGCATATACCACAATTCCTGCGCAAACATTAACCAACCCGCGACCTCATCTATTGGCTGATAGTTTGCGCCCTTTAATGGCTATCCCTTTTATTAAGTATTCTATTGT
>CANJQU010000011.1 GCA_947476485.1 Chitinophagaceae bacterium | reverse complement strand
CTCCTTGTTCCGCAGCTCCCGCGATAAGAAGGTGGAGAAGAAGAATGGTTAGATAAATTCAGACCTTCGAAATAAGTTATCCCATAAATACCCGCACTCATCACATTTATTTGCAAGTGATTGCAAAGTGTAGTTGCTTTGAGCAAAAGGAATTCTATGAGATTCTCAAGGGATACATGGGCAGAAATATTGCGGCAGTTCCTATTGTGGACATTTATTGCCATAGATATCTTGTCTGTTGTGTATCTCCTCAACTATTGGCAGCGCCCACAAACAATCGGTGAGGCGCTTCGGCAGGCAATTCCCGGACTATTCACAATGGCCATATCAGTGCCCCTCGCAGGTATTATTCATTATTACTGGCTCCATAAAGGTTTTATTGCAAAGAGCAAATACGGTTACTATTTTCTTTTGTTGCCGCTGTTTACGCTAATTGTTATGGTAATTAATGCAGTTTGGCAATTCGTATTCGTACATTTTATATATCATCTTTCTACAAATGATATTTTTTCTCGTGCGCTTTTTTCTCGCTCTTCTTTCCAGATACTACTTGCTCTAGACTTTCCTTTTGTACTGTTCTATTCCGCAATGCGTGGTATGATGGACATGAAGAAGCGGAGAAAAAAACAAGAAAAAGAGCGGAAGAAAACTGCCATTCTTTTACTGAAAAGCCAGTTGGAACCTCATTTTTTGTTCAATACATTAAACGCAATTTATGCAACAGCCCAGAAGGAGCAGGCAGTTAAGACACTGGTTGGTATTGATGAACTGTCTGATAAGTCGCGGACAATGTTGGAAGAAAGTAATCATGAAGTCGGTTTACCCCATTTTGATTTGACATCATCAAAAAATCAATTGCCCGCCGCAGAACCCAAATTTTTCAAATACCGTCAGTTCTTAAATATATGGCTCATCCTGTTCCTGACAACCCTCGCGGAATCTTTTATTCCATTCAAGTCATTTTCTCTTCATGATTTCAACCCGGTAAGGGTGTTTGTTACCTGGCCATTGTTGTTCACAGCCATTTCATTTACAATAGTGACCCACTATTATTTGCTCTATAGCAGGTATATACCGAATAAAAAATACACGAAATACTTGTTGTTAATGCCCATTTTCTGGAGTGCAATGATTTTGATTGACTGTGCCGTGAACTTTTTGATCAACAAATTGGAATATCCTGTTACGCCACAAAATTTTGCCGACTTGTTGCGAGTAGCCTCAATGCGTGTATTATCTATGGAGTTACCCATTGCATTCGTATACGCCATGGTGCGCGAATATCTGAAAGCGCGCAGACTAAGAAATTATCTGGAACAGGAGGATAAAAAGAATGAGCTGCTGCTGGCAAAGAATAAATTAAGACCTGAGTTTTTTAATACCTCATTAGATACGCTGCATACTACAGCTATGCAGGAAAATGCAAGCCAGACCGCCGCACTTATTGCCGAGCTCAAAGAGTTGTTCCGGTATAGTTCTGATGATGCCAATAAAGAGACAGTAGAGATAAGCGAGGAACTGGAATTCATAGAGCGGTACATAAGTCTGCAGCGCATCAGGATTAGCAACAGCGAAAATGTAGTAATAGAAACAAGGATAAATTGGGACAAAAAGCCGGTAAGAATTGCCCCGATGCTGCTGCTGCCATTTGTTGAAAACGCATTTAAGTATGGGGTCAGCTATGAGCAGCCTTCTTCAATAAATATTGATCTTAACGTTACAGCCCGTCTGTTACAAGGCCGGATAACGAACACGGATTTCTCGGAAAACCGCAAGAGTAGACACAGTGGTATCGGCATATCAAATACTATAAAGCGGCTCAACCTTCAATACAGCGGAAAATACAGCCTCGATCATAATGCTGCTGATGGCAGCTACAACGTATCTTTAAAACTAGACCTCAATTGATGCTCCATGCTGTTGCCATAGATGATGAACCACTGGCCCTCGACGTACTGACAAACCATGCACGGGAACTTGATTTTATCCGGCTGGAGCGAACATTCACAAATGCTTCAGAAGGGCTTGAATACCTGCGCAGGAATAAGACTGACCTTCTTTTCCTCGACATAAATATGCCCGACAGAAATGGTTTGGATATTGCTGCTCAGCTTCCCTCACACCTGCAACTGATCTTTACTACAGCTTATGCGGAGCACGCCGTCCATGGCTTTGAGCTGAACGCAACGGATTATCTGTTGAAGCCGGTTTCGCTGGCACGGTTCACACAGGCATGCCAGAAGGCGAGACAGCAACTGGAGAATGGCATCGAAAAAGAAGAGCTATTTATAAAAGAAAGCGGCATCTGGTATAAGATACGGATACAGGAGCTTCTGTACATAGAATCTCAGGGAAACTATCTGAAACTTGTGACTAAAAACAGGGGCTACCTCGTGCGTCATACACTTCATGAATTTGAGCAACAGCTTCCTGCTTCATTTGGCCGCACACACAAGAGTTTTATCGTCAATACCCGGAACATAGACCGCGTTGAACCGGAACAGGTTGCGATCGGTGCCGTTGTCATACCGGTCAGTGCGGGTTATAAAAAAGAGTTTTTCAACAAGCTGGGCTTAAAAAATCAATAGCCGTAGGTTGGGATTAGCTAAATTTGCAGTACATATCCTTCAAGGAACTATGCAGGCATATTTAGATCTCGTTCAGCACATAATAGACACAGGCGTACAAAAGAGTGACCGCACCGGCACCGGCACCACCAGTTGCTTTGGCTACCAGATGCGTTTCGACCTTCAAAAAGGTTTCCCGCTCGTCACTACAAAGAAACTGCATCTTAAGTCTATTATCTACGAATTACTCTGGTTCCTTAAGGGCGATACCAATGTTGCGTACCTGCACGAGCATGGCGTGAGCATCTGGGATGAATGGGCAGATAAGAATGGCAGCCTGGGCCCTATCTATGGCCAGCAGTGGCGTAGCTGGACCGGCGCTGATGGCAAGACATACGACCAGCTTAAGGACGTGCTCAGCCAGATAAAGACCAACCCCGACAGCCGCCGCATGATCGTAAGCGCATGGAACGTTGCAGACCTTCCGAAAATGGGCCTGAATCCATGCCATGCTTTATTCCAGTTCTACGTAGCAGACGGCAAGCTTAGCTGCCAGCTCTATCAGCGCAGCGCCGATGTTTTCCTGGGGGTTCCGTTCAACATAGCATCCTATGCACTGCTTACTATGATGATGGCGCAGGTATGCGGGCTGCAGGCCGGTGAGTTCATTCATACTTTTGGCGATGTGCATTTGTATAGCAATCATATGGAACAGGCAAAGCTCCAGCTTAGCCGCACCCCATTCCCGTTGCCCACCATGAAAATAAACCCCGATGTAAAAGACCTGTTTGACTTTAAGTACGAAGACTTTACACTTGAAAATTACCAGCATCATCCCGCCATTAAGGCGCCGGTAGCCGTGTAGGTCAAAAGTGAAAAGTCGAAAACTAAAAGTCGTACCTTGTAGTGTGAATTTTAGCATTTTTGCGATAAAAAACCCGGCACTTTTGGTTTTAACTTTTAACCTTTGACTTAAAAAATGATCCTCTCCTTTATAGTTGCGGTATCCGAAAACAATGCCATTGGCAAGCACAATACATTGCCCTGGCACCTGCCCGAAGACCTGAAGTTTTTCAAGCGTACTACAATGGGCAAACCTGTGGTCATGGGGCGCAAAACTTTCGAGTCGCTGGGAAGGGCTTTACCGGGAAGACTCAATATAGTGGTGTCCCGCAGCAAGGATCTGAAGTTACCTGAAGGAGTGCTGCTCTACGATGACATAAACGCAGCCGTGGAGCGCCTGCAACAAGAGAATACAGAAGAGGGCTTCATCATTGGCGGCGGACAGATATTTGAGGCCACCATGTCTCTTGCCGACCGTATGTACATAACACGTGTTCACACCACAATACACGATGCCGATGCTTTCTTTCCCAACATAGATCACACCCACTGGAAGCTGGTATGGGAAGAAAAACACCATGTAGATGATTTTCACCAATTCCCTTTTACTTTCCAGAAATTTGAGCGTATAGAATTGTAAACCCCTGGCCATAACCTGCCTGCTGGCAGATAGCAGTGGCTTTCCTCATTATTTGCCTCAATGGGCTTGCATTCATTTATAGAATTCATCAGATACCAATGGACCGCCAAAGGCCGTCATGGAACACACTCTCCGTTTGTCTACGATTTTGTGGAACACGTGCTGCTGGATAAAAGCATACTGGACAGGACAAAACTTATTGAGACCCCTGGGATAGAATTGAAATACGAAAACCTTGTGACCCGGATAGCGACCTACTATAGGTATACCGTTGTATGCTGCACTGCCGATGCATTGGAACCCGCTAAACACATAGACTTGCTGGTCATCAACGAAAATAACCCTGGAACGTGGATGAACAAATTCAAAGACCACTTGCAATGGCTGGGAAATGATGGCGCCGTAATAGCCCTGCACATTCACAAAACAAAGGCCCATAGCGCCGCCTGGAAAAGGATGACGAAACAGCCACCGGTGCGCATGAGCATCGACCTGTTTGGACTAGGTGTATTATTTTTTAAGGAAGAATTTAAAGAGCGCCAGCACTTCGTTTTGAAATACTAACCCAGCGGATCTTCTTCAATAGAGGGGGCGTTTTTTGCAAAGAAATTCTCCACAAACCCACTGAACATTGGCGGCACCTTACCCATAAGGAAGTCCTTCATGGTTGCCAGTGCTTTATGCGCCTGCTCATCAGTAAGCCCGGCTCTGTCTTTCAATTGTTGTACTAAATCCTCCATTCCAAAAATTATATAAAGTCAAAAGGTACAATACACTTACCCGCGCCCACGCAACAAGGGGCTCCCCCTTTAGGGGGCCGGGGGGTTACGCAGCCTTCATATGGTCCAGCTTAGCGTGCTCTATCATCTGCTTCGAATATTCAAGCGTCAGATGGAACGTGCCATTGTGTTGCTGCGAAGGCATATCGAACATAGCATCTGTAAGTATCATCTCACATATAGCGCGCAGTCCGCGGCCGCCCAGCTTGTACTGTATCGCTTTTTGCACCATGTAGTCCAGCGCGCCGTCTTCCATGGTCAGCTTTATACCTTCAAATTCGAACAGCCTCATGTACTGTTTCACCAGCGCATTCTTTGGCTGTGTCAGGATAAGCTTCAGTGAAGCTGCATCCAGTGGGTTCAGATAAGTAACAACCGGCAACCTTCCCAGCAGCTCGGGTATCAGCCCGAAGGTGCGCAGGTCTTGTGCGTTTACGTATTGCAGCAGGTTCGCGCGGTCCAGGTCCTTGGTGGCTTTTATTGCATTGTAGCCTATTGCAGAGGTCTGTATCCTGCGGGCTATCATTTTATCTATTCCTTCAAATGCGCCACCGCAGATGAAGAGTATGTTCTGGGTATTAACCTTTATCATCTTCTGCTCCGGGTGCTTGCGGCCGCCCTGCGGGGGTACCAGCACTTCAGAACCTTCCAGCAACTTCAGCATAGCCTGTTGCACACCCTCGCCACTCACATCGCGGGTTATAGATGGGTTGTCGCTCTTGCGGCCTATCTTATCCAGCTCGTCTATATACACAATACCGCGCTCGGCAGCAGCCACATCATAGTTGCTGGCCTGCAGCAGGCGGGATAGGATGCTTTCCACATCTTCGCCCACATAGCCGGCCTCAGTAAACACGGTTGCATCAACAATAGCAAAAGGGACCTGCAGCAAACGCGCAATGGTCTTTGCCAGCAGGGTTTTACCCGTGCCGGTCTCACCCACCATCATGATGTTTGATTTTTCGATCTCCACATCATCCTGCGGCGGCATGGTGAGGCGCTTGTAATGGTTATATATCGCCACAGAAAGTACCTTTTTGGCATCATTCTGACCGATCACATATTGATCAAGGAATTCTTTTATTTCGCGTGGCTTGTAAATTTTCGTCTTAAGGATCTCGGCTTTAGGCTCCTCCTTTTTCGTCTTGTCTGCCGCGCCGGTAGCTTCAGCCAGTAATGAATGTGCATTTTCTATGCACTGGTCGCAAATGTTACCCTTTATGCCTGTAAACAGGATATTTACGTCGCTTTCTGCGCGGTCGCAAAAAGAACATCTTTTTTCGGATTGCTTTGCCATTTAAATGTCTGCTATTGTTATTTGAGGCGCAAAGGTACGGAAAAACCCCCAATCACAGTCTACCCCGGTCTCTCACCCGATCAGCACATTTCCTGTCATGTCCATGGGTATGGTAATTCCCATATAGCCGAGCATAGTAGGTGCCAGGTCGCCAAGCTTCCCCGGTTTTAACGTTCCGTTAAAATCATTTGAGATCAGGAACAGCGGCACAGGGTTCAGTGTATGAGCCGTATTTGGTGTTCCGTCTTCGTTGATCATGTAGTCGGCATTGCCATGATCGGCGGTAAGGAATACCGCATATCCATTTTCCAGCGCGGCGGGTACAATCCGGCTTACACAATTGTCCACGGTTTCCACTGCCTTTACTACTGCTCCCCACACGCCTGTATGTCCTACCATATCAGCGTTGGCAAAATTGAGACAAATGAAATCTGCGCTTTGAGCGTTTATTTCCGGCAATATGGCTTCAGTCATCTCGATCGCGCTCATTTCCGGTTTCAGGTCATAGGTGGGTACCGTGCGGGGCGATGGTATCATGATACGCTTCTCCCCATTAAAAGGAGTCTCCCTGCCTCCTGAAAAGAAAAAGGTAACATGAGGGTATTTTTCGGTTTCGGCAATGCGTATTTGTGTTTTGCCATTTGCCTCCAGTACCTCACCTAGTGTGTTGGTCAGGTCTTTATTATCAAATATAACCTGCACGTTCTTAAAGCTCTTGTCATAATCTGTCATCGTCACATATTGCAGCACAAGCGGGTGCATATTCTGCTCATGAAACGCTTCCTGGGTCAGCACCACAGTTATCTCACGGCAGCGGTCTGTGCGGAAGTTGAAACACACCACTACATCCCCGTCTTTTATCGGCGCCACAGGCCTGCCGGTTGCATCACAAACTATTATTGGTTTGATAAATTCATCGGTCACCTGCTCGTTATAAGATTCTGCAATAGCGGCAAGCGGATCTGTAGTATGCACCCCCAGGCTATGCACCATGCCATCATAAGCCACTTTCACCCGCTCCCAGCGTTTGTCGCGGTCCATGGCATAGAAGCGACCTGTAACAGTAGCCAGCCTGCAGCCTGTACTTTCCAGGTGGGCGCTAAGATCGGCCATAAAACCCAGCCCGCTCCGGGGATCGCAGTCGCGACCATCCGTAAAGGCATGTACTACCGTATTCGGAATATTATTTTTCTTCGCCAGTGAACACAATGCTTTCAGATGATCTATATGCGAGTGTACGCCGCCATCACTTACCAGCCCGATGAAATGAAGGGTCTTCCCCGGCGTTTTAGCAGCCTCAAAAGCGGCGCTCAGCACAGGACTGCGTTCCAGCTCACCATCTCTCACTGCTACATTTATACGCTGCAGTTCCTGGTACACTATACGACCGGCGCCTATATTCAGGTGTCCCACCTCTGAGTTGCCCATTTGCCCATCCGGCAGGCCCACGGCCTCTCCACAGGTAATTAGCTCAGTATTGGGGTATTTATTGTACAATGATCTTACGAAAGGCGCATTAGCATGAACGATAGCATCAGCGGCGGGTACCTTACCATGTCCCCAGCCATCCATTATGATGAGCATTGCTTTTTTTGACATGGTGCAAAGTTAACTCATTGGCGCAATAGTGGAAAAGCCAGGAAAGTAATCACAATTCAGGTAAATTTATAACAAAGGAAATGATATGAAAGGCGTAAGTTTTGTAACAGATGAAACACACAACCGGCGTTACGCACAAATCGATCTGAAGGGTATCGCCGGTTTTGATGATGAAAAATTCGAAGATCTTATGGACTTAATCATTGCTGAGTCAAGGAAGGATGAACAAAGCATTTCGTGGGAGACTGTAAAAGCTGAGTTAATAAAAGAGGGCAAACTCGGCGGCCATTACCAGGCCCGGTACACCAGGCAGGGTTAATATTTCGCGTATTCTTCGTTTTTCCATTTCGGCGCTTTAAACCAAGATCATTTCCCCTTTTTAACAGATAAATACGGCGCATTCCGCCCGTGGCATGTGATTTTATTAAGTAATGGTGAGAACGGATAAAAACGGAAGCGCAATGAAAACGATACATCAGGACGAGTACACGAAGCTGAATAAAGCCCTATATGACCTTGAAGATATACTGGCTTGCATGGGGGTAAAAGAATTTACCTTATCACGGGATAAGCACAATATGAAATTTGATATGAACGCAGACAATATAGATACTGAACTCCTGTATTCCTTTTGCCGCGATATAGCCCAGATACATGATGCCAAATTCGGACCGCAAAATCCGAATTGCTGAAGGATAACGATCATAAAACGCGGGTAAACCCCGAAGTGCGAAATTAAATTAGCCCGGCCGGAGTGATAAGAATCGGAGATCAAACGCAAGCCCTGAAAGGGGAAATACAACTCTTCACCTTAAATAATTGCATAGCCCCATAACCATCACTTATGCCGCAATAATTACCCCCCTCATAATTATTCAGTAATTTTACGCCCTAAAGTTGTTTTTGATGCAGTTATCTGAGTTATATGAGCGGGCCATAAAGTTTGATTTTCTAAGTGCCGAAGAAGGTGTTTTCCTGTTTGAGCATGCCCCCCTTACCGAATTGATGTTTGTGGCCAATGAACTGCGCAAGATACAAGTGCCGCATGGCAAAGTGACCTGGCAGATAGACCGCAACGTAAATACCACAAATGTATGCGTGGCTAACTGCAAATTCTGCAATTTTTACCGCATTCCCGGGCATGCAGAGGCTTATATAACAGACATAGAAACCTACAAAACCAAGATAGAAGAGACCTTTAAATACGGTGGTGACCAATTGCTTTTACAAGGTGGCCATCATCCTGATCTGGGCCTTGCATTTTATGTCGATCTCTTTAAAACGTTAAAAGGATTATACCCGAATCTGAAACTGCACACATTAGGTCCGCCGGAAGTAGCACACATCACTAAGCTCGAAAAAAGCACACACCGCGAAGTGTTGCAGGCGCTGATGGCTGCAGGTATGGATAGTATGCCCGGGGCAGGAGCAGAAATACTTAACGACCGCGTACGCCGCCTGGTATCAAATGGTAAATGCGGTGCACAGGAATGGCTGGATGTAATGCGCGAAGCTCATAAGCTGGGTCTTACTACAAGCGCTACTATGATGTTCGGACATGTGGAAACCGTTCTGGAGCGCTTTGAGCACCTCGTAAAGCTGCGCGAAGTGCAGGCAGAAAAACCGGAGGGCGCAAAAGGTTTCCTCAACTTCATTCCCTGGACCTTCCAGAATGTGGACACACTTCTGGAAAAAATACGCGGTATAAAGAACATGACCACTCCTGAGGAATACATACGCATGATCGCGCTCAGCCGCATCATGCTGCCAAATGTGAAGAATATACAGGCATCATGGCTCACAGTAGGCAAGCAGGTAGCACAGATATGCCTCAATGCCGGCGCTAATGACTTTGGTTCTATTATGATCGAAGAGAATGTAGTGAGCGCAGCCGGTGCACCACACCGCTTCACCGCACAAAGCATTCAGCAATCTATCCGCGAAGCCGGCTTCGAGCCCCAGCTCCGCAACCAGCAATACGAATTCCGCAAAATGCCGGAGATGGAGGAGCAGGTGATAAACTATTAACCCCCGGCCCCTAAAGGGGAGTGCTATGATCAAGAACATTGAGCAATAGGTGATTCTATTGAGCAGTTCGGGTAAATAAAAATGCCCCCGAAATGAGGGCATTTTACAAATATTTCGCCGAATTTATAACCAAAACTCAAAATTAGCAAGCAGCTTAATGCATGGTTCCCCCTTCAGGGGGACAGGGGGTTAAACCCCTACCATCAGCGGCATCAGCAGCATTAGCAGGTCTTCATTCTCCACCTTATCCATCGAGCGGAAGATACCGGCACGTGTAGGTGTGCTCAGTTCTACCTGTATTTCATTGCCATCCAGGTTGCCTACCATTTCCACCATCAGCTTGGCGTTAAAGGCTATTTTCATATCCTCACCGCTGTACTGGCAGCTCAGCATTTCCTTGCCCTCGTATGAGAAGTCTACGTCCTGCGCGCTTATCTGCAGCGCATTGCCGTTTATGTCCAGCACCACCTGGTTAGTGGTCTTGTTGGCAAATATGCTCACACGGCGCAGTGCACTTACAAAATCCCCACGGTTTATGGTCAGCTTGTAAGGATTGTCCAGCGGTATTACTGCTTTATAATCAGGGAAACGTGCATCTATCAGGCGACAGCTCAGGCTCAGGCGCTCACCGGTCACAAACAGGTGGCTGCCGTTGTAGGCAAGTTGCAGTATTGATTCATCAGCGGGCAGCGTACCGCGAAGCTGCTGCAGTGGCTTTTTAGGCACTACAAAGCCATCCTTGGCAGGGCAATTCACATCTGTACGGCGAAACTGTACCAGCCTGTGCGCATCCGTAGACACAAACGTGATACCATCTGTAGCCAGCTCAAAGTAAACACCCGTCATAGCAGGGCGCAGTGTATCAGAGCTCACTGCAAACAGTGTTTTATTGATGCACTCTATCAGGGATATAGATGGTATGGTGAAAGCCGTAGTATCGCCCGGGGCTGGCTCCTTCGGAAAATCATCCGCCTTCTCGCCGCCTATACGGTACTTACCCACATCACTCGACATCTCTATTGAGAGGTCGCTTTCGTTTATGTTGAAAGTAATGGGCTGCTCGGGCAGGTTTTTCAGGTAGTCGGTCAGTATCTTCGAGGGTATGCAGATACGGCCGTCGCCTTGTGCATCGTTCACCTCCATCTGCACCCGCATCATGGTCTCCAGGTCAGTAGCGGTAAGCGTTAGGGTATTGCCGCGCAATTCAAAAAGAAAATCTTCCAATACAGACAGTACGGTATTGGCGCTGATCACGCCACCTATCTGCTGCAGATTTTTGAGTAGTGCTGTTGATGTTACTATGAAACGCATTGGTAGTATTGGTTTTGAAACCTGCCCACCGGCAGGCAGGCAAAGATATTTGAATTAAGGGCAATTTTTCAGCGTCAGAAACCTTTTGTGGATAAATAAGGAAGAACGTGTTTTGGGAGAAATTTACTTTTTGTTTTAGAGGTTCGACAGACCCGGTTTTGGTATTTTAGTCAGTGTCTTTAGCCGGTTTTTGCGCAATAGCCAGTACCAGTGCCACTGCTGCCAGCACAGCCATTAAATGGATCATATTGCCTTTAGGATGCCACACCAAAAAGCCCAGTACCCACCCGGCAATGAGAAGCACAGCAATAAAATATAGAAGATTGCGCAGTATCATCTGTTATGCAGTAAAAATAATAAAACCGTGGAAAAAATCTAGTGATAAACTATATTAATGAAATGAGTATTTCATCAGAAAGCGGGATAAAACTTTAGCCAGATATAAATAATGTATCCCACAACTCGCGCATTCGAAGGCCTTTGTGACAAAATAATCCCATTTCCCTCCAGGCTATTTTTATGCCGGCGCGTCATTTCGACTTACATTTCCGACTCATAGAATTTTCTCATCAAATCATGAACGAGACAAAGCCATTTTTAGGTTAGTATTAGCCAAATGGGTAACGAATGGAAAATCTGAGTAAAAATAATATCAGCCACAGCAAAGGCCGGCAGCAGTTTAGTGTGCCTCATTTGTCATTTATTTTTTCAATAGGTAATTGGGGCTTGCAAACCATAGAAGCAATACATATCTTTACCTGCTTCGTGATAAAATAATTGCATATAAAATAAATAGAAAAATAATTTTTATGAATATACCTTGCCCCACAAACAAACAGATCCATACAGGGTCTTACTTAAAATCTGTATTGATAGTATTAGCGCTTGCCGCATTTAGTGGTCCGGCACTGGCACAAAAGGCATGGACACAACTGGGTGCTCCCGGTGTTTCAGCCGGAGGCGCAGCCTACACAGCTATCGCTGTTGACCCAAACAATGGTATACCCTATGTGTTTTACGCCGATTCCAGTGACGGATTGAGGGGAACAGTGAAGAAATTCAATGGTATTGACTGGGTAGTGGTAGGAAGGCCACATTTCACTACCGGCGCAGTTAATTATTGCTCTATATCGATCAACCGCTACGGAACACCGTTCCTTGCATATGTGGATGTTAGTGACGGATGGAGAGCAAAAACAATGAGGTTAGCAGACACAGGTTGGGCTACGGTTGGTTCTTCTGGCGTTGTGTCTACAGGTGCAGCAGCCTATACTTCCATTGTAACAGACACATTTGGAAATCCTTATGTCGCCTTTGAGGATTTCGATCATTCGTACACGGCTACTGTAGCTTATTTCAGCGGATCAAGCTGGACCGGATATCACTATTTGTCAACCGGCATGGCCGAATACACTTCACTCGCAGTTGATAAATGGGGCAGGCCATACCTGGTATGCCAGGATGGTGGCATTGGTTATAAAACATCCCTCAGAATCATGGATAATGGCGGCTTCTGGCCACACTTCGGTACCCCGGGTATTTCGGGAGGATGGGCTTCGTATACATCTATTGCTATCGATACTAACTTTGCTCCCTATATTGCCTATCAGGATGCGGGCGCAGGCAACAAGATCACTGTGATGAAGATAAATATGGCTGATACTACCTGGCAAACGGTTGGCAGCCGCGGCTTCTCTAACAGAACGGTACAGTTTACTTCAATAGCTATTAATAAGGCAACCAACAAGCCATTTGTTTCATTCAATGATTGGGATTTCGGCAATCATGCTACCGTAATGACATTTAATACAGGTAGCTGGTCTCTGGTGGGTAGCCAGGGTTTTTCCGGCGGGCCGGCAGATTATGTTTCCATGGCGCTCGATACTAGTGGCACTCCCTACGTGGCTTATATGGATCGCCTGGGCGGCAATAAGACAAACGTAATGAAATTCGGTACAGCGCCTATCTCCGGGCTGGACAGCTTTTGCAAATCTGGCACCGATACTTTGACCGATCCTACTCCGGGCGGCACCTGGAGCAGCAGCGATACAGCCATAGCAAAGGTTGGGATGTACAACGGTGTTGTAAGCGGTGTAACCACCGGCACTGCTACCATAAGTTACCTGGTGCCTGGCTTCACCTGGTTCAGTCATCTCGCGGTGTTCACAGTCAGTGTTAATCCTTGCCCCGAAGCTGTAGCCGACATCGCAGGTTCGCAACTGACGACTCTTACGGTATTCCCCGATCCTAGTCATGGGGCATTTACCCTCAATATTTCTTCTGCTGTCAGCCAAAATGTAACGATCATTATTACCAACATGCTGGGTGAAAAAGTAAAAGAACTAAAGACAACAACGAACAATAATACTGATATACGCTTAAACACGGCACCCGGTATCTATTTTATCTCGGCCATCACAGCCACAGAAAAGTTGAGCCGGAAAGTGATCGTGCAATAGAAAGTGTTTTATGATCGAATAACAAAAGACCCGGAGATTCCGGGTCTTTTGTTATATGCATATCAGTAATTGTACAATTGAAAGGCTATAGCAATCCCCGCACCTTATCTATCACTGCCTGCAGTCCACCTGCATCCTGCCCGCCTGCAGTTGCAAGCGTCTTCTGGCCGCCACCGCCGCCCTTTATAAGACCGGCCACATGTTCCTTGATTATCTTGCCGGCATCCAGTCCCCTGACCGCAGCTACCTTTTCATCTACGCCTATGGCCACATAAGGTTTGCCATCTATGTTAGCGCAGAGTACAATGACGTGGTCGTTCAGGTGGGTCTTCAGGTCCATGCATAGGCGCTTAAGCGCGTCCAGCGAACTTACCGTTACCATCTGACCCACAAAAGTCACCTGGTTGATGATCTCATCCTTGGTCAGCAGTTCGTTACGTATACCTACAAGCATCCTGTTCTCCAGGTGCTCGGCATGTTTCTCAAACTGGCTGCGTTCTTCCTGCAGGCGCTCTATTGCCTTTATCGGGTCTTTCGCATTCTTTAGTTGTGCCGAGATACTGGCTATAAGTTGCAATTGCGAATTGATGAAATGCTCCGCAGCCTTGCCACTCACCGCTTCTATACGGCGCACACCCGCGGCCACGGCCGCTTCACTTGTTATTTTGAAGAAGCCCAGTTGACCTGTAGCGCCCACATGGGTACCACCGCAAAGCTCTATGGAGTAGGCTGGGTCCATAACCACAACACGCACTATGTTGCCATACTTCTCACCAAACAAAGCCATCGCGCCCAGTGCCACCGCTTCATCCTTAGCCATCTCTTTAATAACTACCGGTATGTTCTCCCTTATCTTAGCATTTACTATCGCTTCTATGCTGGCTATCTCTTCATCGGTCACCTTAGCAAAGTGCGAGAAGTCGAAGCGTAGATGCTCATCGTTTACCAAAGAGCCTTTCTGTGCCACATGCTTGCCCAGCACCTCGCGCAAGGCTGCATGCAGCAAGTGTGTAGCGCTGTGGTGTACCTCAGTCGATACACGCTTTACGGCATCTACTTTTGCCACTACGGGTGCAGATATATTCTCCGGTAATACCTCCGAAAAGTGGATGGTAAGACCGTCTTCTTTCTTAGTGTCTATGATCTGTATGCGCTCATTCGGGAAGAGGAACTCGCCCGTATCGCCCACCTGGCCACCGCTTTCAGCATAGAAGGGGGTGGTGTCCAGCACCAGTTGGTAAGACTCCTTACCCTTGGCTTTCACCTTGCGATACTTAAGCACAGATGCTTCTGCTTCAAGGCTGTTGTAGCCTACAAACTTAGTAAGAGCAGCATCTTTCACCACTACCCAGTCATCTGTATCGAGCGATGTAGCAGCGCGGCTGCGGGTCTTTTGCTCCTGCAGCGCCTTATCAAAAGCTGCTTCGTCCACATGCAGGCCATTCTCACTGCCTATCAGGCGGGTCAGGTCTATCGGGAAACCAAAAGTATCATAGAGTTCAAAGGCTGCTTTACCATCAATGGTTTGTGTATTGCGTCCCTTAGTTTCAGTAATAATATCATCGATCTTTTTCAACCCCTTATCCAATGTCCTCAAAAATGCTTCTTCCTCTTCTTTCACCACGCGGCTCACCAGGTCTATCTGCTTATGTAGTTCTGGGAACACCTCTTCAAACTGCTTTGCCAGCAACGGCATCAGCCTGTGCAGCAGCGGTTGCTTATGGTCCAGGTAAGTATAGTAGTAACGCACCGCACGGCGCAGTATGCGACGTATAACATAGCCCGCGCCGGTATTAGATGGCAACTGCCCATCGGCAATCGTAAAACCTATTGCACGTATATGGTCAGAAAGCACCCTGAAGGCTACATCTTTCTTGCTATCGGTATAAGTATATTTTCTGCCGGTGATGTGCTCTATATGCTCAATCGTGCCGGTAAACAGGTCCGTATCATAATTGCTTTGCTTGCCCTGTAATACGCGTACCAGTCGCTCCAGTCCCATTCCGGTGTCGACATGCTTCGCAGGTAGCGGCACCAGGCTGCCGTCCTTCTGTCTGTTAAACTGCATGAACACATTGTTCCATATTTCTATCACCTGCGGATGATCTGCATTTACCAATGTTTTGCCATCTACCAGTTTCTTCTCATCATCAGTCCTGCAATCCACATGTATCTCAGAGCAAGGTCCACATGGGCCGGTATCGCCCATCTCCCAGAAGTTGTCCTTCTTATTGCCCAGCAGTATGCGGTCTTCGGCTATATGCTGCTTCCAGAAGTTATATGCCTCTTCATCCTTCGGCAGGTTCTCGGCGGCATCTCCCTGGAAGACCGTAACATACAGCTTGTCCTTGGGTATGCCATAAACAGCCGTGAGCAGTTCCCAGCTCCACGCTATCGCTTCTTCCTTAAAGTAGTCGCCAAAGCTCCAGTTGCCCAGCATCTCGAACATGGTATGGTGGTAAGTATCCACACCTACTTCTTCCAGGTCGTTGTGCTTACCGCTCACCCGCAGGCACTTCTGCGTGTCTGCTATACGCGTGTTAGACGGTGTTCCGTTACCCAGGAAGAAATCCTTGAACTGGTTCATGCCCGCATTGGTAAACAACAGGGTAGGGTCGTTCTTTATAACAATAGGTGCAGACGGCACCACCTCGTGGCCCTTGCTGCGGAAAAAATCTAAAAACTGCCTGCGTATCTCGTTTGCTGATTGCATTGGTAATAAATAAAATAATGTGGCTGCAAAACTAATGTAATTGGAGAAAGTTTGGGAAAGATGTTGTAGAAGGCTATTGAGGAGAAGAAGCAATTATATTGCTATGTGTTTGGAAAAATCTGGAATCTGATTCCAGATTTTTCCAGTTATAGTTATTTTTATACTATTCTGGAACTCACAATGCGGGTTGCCGCTTTCTTGCTGCCAGGCGATGGCTCAGTTGTAGTTTGGGAAGATTGGCTGGTCTTGGATTGCTTTTTTTTTGTGATAAGCTTGTAGAGCACTATGGTGAAAGTAGCGCCTTTGTTTATGCCTTCGCTTTCTGCAAATAGTTTACCCTCGTGCTTTTCGATCATCTTCTTGCTCAAGTAAAGACCCAGGCCTATGGAGGCTTCACCATGGGTACCCTTTTTCCCAGCCTTTGTAAAGCGGTCGAAAAGCCGCTCCATATCGGCCGGAAGGAATCCAAGCCCCTCATCCTTGATAGTAAGTGATACCTGGTCCCGTGATTGGGTGGCTGAGATGGAAATACTTTTTCCGGCAGATGAGAACTTTATGGCATTGCCAACAATGTTGCGCACCGCCTGAACGAACAACTCACGTTGAACCGAAATGAATATCGATTTATCAATAGAAACCTGGACGTTTATGTTCTTTTCATTAAGCGCAAAATCAAAGAAATGAACTGTTTCCTCTATCAGGTTGCTAAGATTCACTTGTCCCGGCATGAAGGCGTGACTATCTTCCTTCATCATCATCAGTATGTTCTCCAGTACGCTTAGCAGGCTCTTGCACTCTTCAGCTATATAGTCTGAATAGATCTCCTTTTTTGTTTCGTCGTCTATTTTGATGAGGTTGCTGAGTGCAAGTATCCTGTTCACGGGACTCCTGAGGTCGTGAGACAACAGGTCGATCATGTCATTTTTTTCCGCAAGCATTGTATCCAGGTTTACGATCGTATCCTGTATGCTGCTCAATAATGTACGTGCTTCATCTATCATCGGTAGTCGGTAAAGCTTAGGGTAGTCTGCAAAATAAATGTATAACGATATACCTAAGCATTATTATTTTTCATCTTAATTAACAATATATTCACTAGCAATTGACAATACAATAAGTCTATGAATAAAATATGAGAACGTTCTATTGTAAGTCTGTGCTGATTTAAATCGATACTGTTACCCAATATTTTCAAAAATTATGCCAGACTTATACTGGCGGGGATATCGCCGGCCTATCTATATTTCGTAGCTTGCAGCAAATAAGTTAATTCGTGAATGCATAGTCACGGCCACACCCATGAACATAGTAATAGCCATGCCGGCCACCACCATCACCAGGTGCAACCGGGTGATCTGGCCAATAACGCTTTTATTGCCGGTATAGTACTCAATAGCGCCTATGTGATCGTTCAGGCTGTTGCCGGGTTTGTGACCCATTCCATGGCACTTCTATCGGATGCGGGACACAACCTGAGTGATGTGGCCAGCCTTGTGCTATCGCTTGTTGCCTTTCGCCTGGCTAAGGTTAAGCCTAAGGGTTCTTTTACGTATGGCTATAAAAAATCCACGATTCTTGCGGCTTTGACGAATGCAATAATATTATGTGTAGCTATTGGCATGCTGGGATACGAATCGGTACACAGGCTGTTTCATCCGCAGCCTATTGAGGGTGGCATTGTAGCGGTAGTAGCAGGCATAGGTATAGCTATTAACCTGGGTTCCGCCCTTCTTTTCTTCCGGCATAAAGATCACGATATGAACACCAGGGGTGCCTACCTGCACCTGATGACCGATGCGCTGGTATCGCTGGGTGTAGTAGTGTCCGGGCTCATAATAAAATTCACCAATTGGTACTGGCTGGATGGCGCTGTTAGTATTGGAGTGCTGGCGATAATACTGGTTGGCACATGGTCCCTGCTCACCGGCAGCCTTCGCATGTCGCTGGATGCTGTGCCGGTAGATCTGGACCTGGCCAAAATAGAGGGTGTAATAAGGAAAGTAAAAGGCGTTGAAAATGTGCACCATACCCATATCTGGGCAATGAGCACCACTGAGAATGCCCTTACTGCCCACCTTGTGCTGAATGAAGCACTCACATTCACTGAAAAGCTGGCAGTAGTGCACGAGGTAAAGCATGAGCTGCTGCACAACAGCATACACCACGCCACACTGGAGCTAGAATCTGCTGAAATACCCTGCGCTGATGAGGATTGCTAACCTGAACCTGGCATTGCGGGGCACAAAAAAAGCCCCGCAAAGTATGCAGGGCTAAAGTATTAAAGGCCGGTTTAAGGCGCTACTGCATAAGTTACATTGCATTTTTCGTTCTCATCGGTCCTGATGAGTGTAAGGTGGTTTGTTTCCACCATAGGCACCATATATTTGGCGGTAGCACCTGTCTTATTTTTCTTCAGGGTAAGCACTACATTTCCTACTTCGTCGTTAGTAAGCGCGTAGGTGCCGGTCTCTTTCGGGTTATCACGCATATCACGGTAGGTCTTTACGTAAGTACCATAGTTGATGTTATTACCGTTGGTCGCTGTAAGCTTAAGGGTAGACAGAAAGTGTATATACTGGCCTTCAGAACCTATTTTGTCCGGGCACTTCATAGCTACAAAACACCATGTTTTGTCAAGCAGTTCATACCTGTTAATGGGTTGCGTGTTAGCCGGTGGAGTATTGGTTTGCGCGAAAACGCTTACTGGCAACGCTATGAGGCATGCCATAAGTATCTTTTTGAGCGATTTTTTTATCATAAAAATTATTTCTTCGGGTAAAAGTAATAAAACCTGTGATTAATTTAGTATAGCATCGCAAAATAATCAATATTCTTTAAGCTGGGGCACGCATTGCAATAAAAAAAACATCAGTTTTACCGGCTCGCTACTCATCTTCATTGTGCAGTGTTTCCACTTTTGAACCAAAGAAATTAAGGAACAGCACAATGAATGCTACCACCATTACAGCCTGTACGCAAACTGTGATCTGACCCAGGTGGCTGGCGGGGTGCATGTCACCGTATCCTATAGTTGTTGAGGTCACTATGCTGAAATAGATATAGTCCATCATGTCGTAAGGCCTGTTGCCCAGCAAGTGGAGGCTGGCGTAGATAACGGCAAAGCACATGGATATCTCCATATAGTTTAAAAACAACATGAGTATATTGCGGCGGTAGGAGCGTGGTTTTACGAAAACATCGGATACAAATATGAGCGAAGCCACATAGCAAATGGTTTCAATAAGCAGGTATGAAGCAATAACTACCGCCGCAATGTGCTGATAAAAGCCGGTGACAAGGAAAATGAATGGGAGGAATGTTTTGAACAATACATAAAACTCAATAGCCACATTACGCCTGATGATACCATAGCGTCCGAAAATGTTGCGGATATGGATGCCGGGGAAGATGATCTGGATGGCTACAAGAAACAGCCTCAGCACCTTCTCAAAGCCAATGTCATGGTGTTTTACATTGTTCCAGATACGATCAAGGTTGATAACATAAGTCTGGTATGCCGATAATTTTATAGGCTTATTATATTCAGGCTTACCGAAAAACAACTTGTATAGCGCATGCTTCATGGTCTAAAGCAAGATAGTAAGATAATTGATCAAAAGGGCAACAGGGTAAAAGTAAAGCGATGATCGTGGGGAAACTGAGGTATCGGCGGTGGCTTTTATACCAATTATCCTTTTGCCTTTTTTCGCCTGTGGTTTTTTGTACATTTGCAACCATTTTATGTCTGTGCTCAAATTCTATTCTTTAAAGGTCAAGGACGTGCGGCCGGAAACTGCTGATTGCGTTTCTGTATCGCTGGAGGTGCCGGGTGAACTGGCAGATAAGTTCCGGTTTGCCCCCGGGCAGTATCTTACATTTCGCCGCCACTTTGATGACGCCGAAGTGCGGAGGTCTTATTCTATCTGCTCCAGCCCAAAAGACGGTGAGCTGCGCGTGGCCATCAAGAAAGTGGAGGAAGGCAAATTTTCCACCTATGCACATGGCGAGCTGAAGGCCGGCGATGTGCTGGATGTGATGCCGCCTATGGGCAACTTCACTATAAAAAACAAAGAAGCAAAGCATAAAGAATACCTTGCATTTGCTGCCGGCAGCGGCATCACGCCGATCATGAGCATCATGAAGAGTGTGCTGGAGGAAGAGCCGAACAGCAGCTTTACGCTGGTATACGGTAACCGCTCTAAAAATTCCATCATTTTCAGGGAGGCCATAGAAGCGCTGAAGAACAAGCATATGCTGCGCCTGAGGGTATACTACATACTGAGCCGCGAGTATATGGACATCCCATTGTTCAGCGGTCGCATAGACGCCGCAAAGTGTGCTGAATTCTGCAGGTCGCTGATAGATATAAATACCATTGACGAAGCTTTCATCTGTGGCCCGGAGGATATGATCCTTTCAGTGCGCCAGCAGCTTATGGACCTGGGCATGCCGCAAAGCAATGTTCACATTGAGCTATTCACGTCTCCGGACCAACCTAAGGCCGAGCATGAGAAGTGGGTGGCCACTCACAAAAACCAGGGCGGACCTGCAAGCAAGGTGAGCATAACCCTTGATGGAACGACCTTTGAGATGGAAGTGCCATTTGTGGGGGAAAGCATACTGGACGCAGCCCTGAAAGCCGGCGCCGACCTGCCTTATGCGTGCAAGGGTGGTGTGTGCTGCACCTGCCGTGCACTGGTGACCGAGGGTGAGGTGGAAATGGAGGTGAACTATGCACTTGATGAACACGAGGTTCAGAAAGGCTATGTGCTTACCTGCCAGGCCCATCCGCGGACGGAGAAGGTGGTGATAGACTTTGATGCGCGGTAGACCTCTCCCCGGCCCTCTCCGAAGGAGAGGGTGAGGTCGAATGAGTATTGCGCTCATCGTTTTCTTTGTTGGGTCCCGGCATATTAAAGGAGCATAAACACCACCAGTGTAACGCAGAATGCAAGCGCCAATATTTCCAGCGAGCCGAAGATGATGCTGGTCAGCGCCATATCGTGGAAATACCATTCTTTCTTTTTAATGCTGCGGACGCCATGAACGATAGCCGGGATGCCGAGCGGGAAAACAGCCAACCCCAATAATGCAAATTTGAAGGCAATTTTTGCCTGCTTTATGCGGTAAGCATTATCATTCTCGCGTTCCCATTTTTTGTGCCTCCTGCGTTCTGCTCTTTTACGGCCGGCGAGAATGCTTTCGGAGGAAGAGACGGAAGTCTCAGCGGCATTTTTTTTCACGTAAAAGCCCGCTTCTGCCTTAAGAGCAACACCGGACAATAACAGCGATAAAAAAATGATGAATAAATTTTTCATGGAGCCTTCCATTTTCTACGTTGCTAAGGTACAGGTTTTGATCAGGATTTTCAGGATAGGGAGATTTACATTGTTATCGTTTCAATGCCCCGTTTTATTTGTAATATTTTATTTGATATATGTAGCATTGGTTTTTGGTGAAAAGTTTTACGGTGGCTGATATTAATGGTCATTAAGATTTCCTAGTTGGGCGAGCTCACTACGGGCTATAATAACCCACATTCACTTGCTGTGGGGCATTCTCCACTTGGCATATGTTATAGCGTTCTGCTGTACTGCGCAACTTTTTTTTAAAAAAACTGCTGAAAATGTTTTCGTTGTGATTATCAATAAGTTAATGTCGATTATCCACGAAATTCTTGCACAAAACTTGCTCAATTGTTGCTCACTTTGAATATCGAATTATTTAATACGTATATTATAAACTAATACTAAATTGACTTTAAAAGTGCACTTTTCGTATTTAGGCTAAAGCCGTATTGTTAGCCGTCCATCCCCGGCTTAAAAGCCGGGGCAATTAATAAACAGGTGTAATTTGTGATGTCCATACGGTATATATTCACAAAGATCAGCAAGGTACTCAATGCCCGGATCTTCCAGATCGGGGTGTATTTTTTCCTTTTTTGGCTCAAAGGTCGTACTGAAATATGAAGGTAAAAAATTGAAGTTTTATGATGTCGCGTATACGGCAGATGATGTGCTGCGGGCTGTATATGATGTAAATTTCTTTTGGCTACAGGTGCGGGTTTGAGTGGAATTTGGGCTTTGATTTCCCGGACTTTGGAAAATGATGCCAGATAAGTGGTTTCGTTTGTAAATATGAAGGTGAGTTTTAATGAGATATTCAGCGCTATTTTGGATAGCATGAAATTTCAGCTTTTGTACCCTGATTGCCCCGAGTACCTTGAAAAAAGGAGACTCTGGGCGGACCGAGATACGGATACCCTTACTAGCCATTATCTTCCATTACCATTTCAATTTTGACGGATTCTCGGAAAGACTGGTATTTATCTTTAGTTTCTTGATCCCATAATATTATTTTATCTTGATCGAGATAGTTTATTATCTTCTTATAGTAATTTTTTGTTTTGTCTGATAATGCGATAATTAATAAACTGCTCGTTCTTGTTAAGATCGTATAAATAAACTCATAAGATTCATTCTCATCATCTATATCAATTCTACTCGACCATAAAACACATTCTTTTTCAAGTCCTTTTAATCTAAGTATCGTGTCGGTTTCGCATGATATTCCCAGTAGTGATAGAGCAAGAGCTAAATCCGGATCTTTTTCAAGAATTGTTATTTTACTAACATCATAAGACCGATAGACGTCCAAAATTGATTTTATTTTGTTTGTCATTACATCCATAGACGAGGCATAAACAATAATTGGTCGGGCACCCGGCGGTGAATTTTTCACCGGTGCAATTTCCTTTGTAGCTTCATTTTTACTCCACCGCTCAACAATGACTTCTGAAAGTTTTTTAATGCTTTCACTGATGCGATGTGGCAATCTATACGAGCCTTCCAGCAAAAAATATTCTCTTCTTTTCATTTTTTCATCTCTGGGAATATCTGCACTTTTCCCAATATGAATTGCTTGTGCCAAATCGCCAGATAGAGTTAAGTCATTTACATCTTTGATTATGTTGTAAAATATTTCATAGTCAGCTTTGGTACAATCCTGAAATTCATCAACCAAGATGTAATCGAATTTTAGTTCTAGCTTCTTGTTTACTAACTTATCCAGTAAGAGTTCTCTTCTCGTCGTAATAGAATCAATGTTATTTTTATCGTTGTGGTACTTGTACTTTTGAATACATTTATATACTAGCTCTCTTTGTTCTTTTCGTAGGCCTATCCATCTGCCACTCCGTTTAATTTTAAGATAATCTTCTTTGGTTTTTACTCTCAAGCCATAAATTATTCGATGATATTCTTCGAAAATAAACTCAGGATTTAAAATGTGATCGTACCGGTCGTCGGTAATATTCTCTTCTTTTTTTAGTTGAGTGATACAATCTCTGATATTAAACTTATGTTGTTTATCGAAAATTAGTCTGCCTGCAGTCAAGTTGCCCAGTTGAGTTGGTAAAAGGTCGAAATTTAGCAGTATAATATTGGGATTATTCGAGTCTCTAAAATAGAATTTGGAAATTTCGTCAGAGTGTCCGTGTATGTCTTTAATATATTCTCGACGCCCCGAAGCTGGTGTCAGTAAATCTTCGATCCAATCGCCTAATTTCTTTATCAGGCCTTTATTAAAAGACGTAACCAGTATTTTTAGATTCGGACTATAATTTCTCTGTACACAAATATTTTTGATTTTCTCTGTAATTACTATTGATTTGCCACTCCCGGCAGGGCCAACAATTATCGAAGGTCTCCCTAAGAAATCGCTTGCATCTTTTTGCTTTTCACTTAGTTTGACATCTCTTCTAACTGCAATTTTTGTATTGTATAAATCTATTTTTTTGAATTCAGGCTTAGTGATTAGATTCAGTTTAATATTGGTGTTCTTTAAAATAGCCCCAACGAAACTACTGTCCCTCCAGCTCGTATGAGAACTTATTCCCTTTCCTGAATATTGTTTCCCAAGCTCTGTTCTAAAGGCATTTACCTTATTAAGAGGACCATCGAAAAGTAAGGAGGAGTCCTTGATATTGTCGACAAAATAACCTTCGAGTTTTACTTTATCTAACACAGAATGAAACATTTTTACTTTTTCGGCTTGGTTAGAAGTAAGAAGTAGAAAAGTGTCTGGTTTATAGTAGTTTATTAGTGAAAGGAAGTTCTTAGTAATTGCATCTTTTTGGTCGGACATATCAAACAAATAGCTGGCTACCAACCAAGGATTTTGCGCTTTTAATTCGGTATTTACACTCCAAGAGTTGACGCTGTATTCTGTTTCGAATTGAATATTCTGCAGTGAAGAATAGTGATTCAAAAATGATTTCCACAAAAAATCCCTGTTATAGTATAACATTATTGGACTTGAATCAATATTAATTAAGCGGATTTTTGGTGTTCTAAGCCCTAGAGTTTTTAACCCGATGCAAACGAGCCCAACAGCAAATTGAACCGCACCTGTGCCAGCACCTAAATCAAATATCTCTATTACGTTATTATCCGATTTTAGGATAGCAGAGGCAAAATATTTTATGAATGTATTAACCCTTCGCGCATGGTACCAAAGAGAGTAGACGAATGCGGTATTAGGTCGATCGTAGCACAAATCCTTGTTAGCTATCAAATTAAAGCTTTCAGACTGACATTCAATTAGATCAAAATGGAAGTTGTCCTTGTGTTTATTTTCTTTTAGATAAGCCGTTCCTGCTTCGAAAATTATTTGATCAATTGTATTTTGCTGGTTTTTAATCCAATCTAAAAGTTTTTGCTCCATAATTATATTGGTTTAAAGCCTTCTTTACCGATACCTATATCCGGAATATATTGTTTAATAATGTCTTCAACTTCTTGATACCGGTCGGTAGTCCAATTAAATTCATTGAATAGCTTTAACGCTTCTTCCCGTGTTCCAGCTGTAAATTTCCCTCTGTCTTGGTGAAATGGCTGAACGATAAACTTGGTTATTCCTGTCGCCTTCAATGAATGAACAAATTCGATTGGACTTTCAATAGGTAGGAGTGGGGTCATTGTAATGCAGGCATTTATTCCCGCATCGTGAATCTCTTTAATCGCAGATAGTCTATCCTTGTTACTAGGGCAGTAAGGCTCGAAGATTTTGCGAACTCGCTCACTGTCTGTTGTAATTGTCATATTAACTTGAATATGCTCGAACTTCATAAAAAGGTCAATATCTCTTGTTATGAGCGGACTTCTTGTTTGAATTACAATTCTCGGAGTATGGTAATTCAACAATTCTCTCAAAATACTTCTTGTCAATTCAAGTTTTCGTTCAATTGGCTGATAAGGATCCGTAACACTACTTATATAAATAGTTTTATTGATTAAAGGTTTTTTTCGAAATTTCTTCAATATTTCTAACGCGTTTTCTTTTACATTCACCCAGTACCCCCAATTTTCTTTAGATTCATTATCTCTTGCAAAAAATGCAGCATAGCAGTAACTGCATCCGAAGGCACAGCCAGAGTAAGGATTTAATGTATAGTCATAGCTCGCCATAAATCCAGTCGTCGGATTCAAAATACTGCCAGCTTGTTTATAGTAAATACTTGATTGTCCCAATTTATTGGGGCGGTCATTTTTTTCGTTTGACGCAAACAATTCTCCCTGCTCCATACTAAATTCTAATCGTCACTTTTTCATGATAACATGTAAATATATTAAACATTTCCGTACGATCGGTCGATTTCTTCAGCTCGATTATGTTGAAAATAAAGTCATGAATTTGTCTCCCGTAAAGCGGTCTTCTTAAATCGTTGGTCTCATCATAGATACAAATAAAGAGCCGGCCCCCGTACAAGAAAGTAGAGTGTAAGGAAGATCATAATCACTATCTCGATGCTGCCGAGAATGATGCTGGCGATGGCGATGTCGCGATCGCGGGTATGGGCTCTAAGTGCGCGGATGCCGAACGCCAGGGCTGCAATACCAAGAGGTGAAAAGACAAGACCACATAGTGTGAATGTGAGTGCAAGCTTTGCATCGCGCCGACCGCCGACTGGGTGATGCGGGAAAAGCCTGGTTCCCAGTTTTTGAAAAAAGGTATTGTGACCACTTGTTGTAGTCACTGTTGCGTCTTCATTAGCTGTCGTGTCCGTGATGGCAACTGCGGTTTGGGGTTTTATTGTGATCGCGGCATCTGCGTGGGGCGGCTTCCTGGTATATGGCAGCACAAACCCTAGCCCTTGTCCTGATTCTACAATTGACGATATTGGCTCGCAGGATTGTTGGTTATTAGCAATAGATGATTCCGGAAATAGAATCACCGATAAGATATTTGGCGGCAGTAGCATTGATCGTCCGTTTTCTATAGTACCTTATTTAAAAGGTTATGTTGCTGTTGTTTATAGCGGTTCTAAAACGTTCACTGAGGGAACTACGTATGGCAATTTTGATACAAGCGCAGCTAACCCGGCGGTGGTGCATTTGTAAGCTATGTTGGCTATACATCGCTGTCAGTAAATAATAATGTTTATAGGGTGGATGAACCTGCAATAAGTGTTTATCCTAATCCTGCGAAAGAGGAAGTCAAGATAATTACTCCGCCAAACTCTGAGGGTAATTTAATAATACTAAATACTTTAGGACAGGTAGTATTCTCACAAGACGTACAGATACAAAATAGGAAAACGGGAATTGATACAAAGGAGTGGGCTAATGGACTATACGTAATGTTGTGGCATGGTGTAGATGGCAAAATAATGTCAGCAAAGCTGATGAAAAATTAGACCAGTCTTTCCTTTGCAAGCTCGGTGCTGGCATAGATCAGTGGGTCTCAGACGCTGCTCCGAGGCATCCTCGCTTCAAGCGAGCGTGAGAATATGTTTATGGAGTTGCAAACTGCCTAAACTATTCCGGCACGAGTTGGCTAAACACAAAGCTACGTGCCAAACTCGCGCCACCCCCGGCCCCTCTCTAAGAGGAGAAATTAAAAGACCTCGCCGATATTCACAAAGAGGCCGCCGGAGCCTTTGAGGCCAAAGCCGTAGTCGACGGCTATGTTGGTGCGGGAGAATTTGTCGAGCTTGAGGCGGAGGCCGGCGCCCCAGCCGGGTGCTATGGTCTCGAACTTTCCGGATTGCATTTCTGTAAATGACTCGGCATTGACGAAGGCTACGCCGCCAAGGAGGCCGTTGTTGGTGAGGCCGAAGCGGTACTCGCCTTCAAGGTAGGCCATGTTATTGCCCCGGAAGCGGCCAAGTATGTAGCCCCTGCCGGTATTGCTGAAGGGGTCGCCGCCGGTATTGGGCATCATGAGGTAAGGTGGCTGGCCGGAAACGGTGAACCAGTCGTAGGTCCAGAGGGCGAGCACATTCTCAGAATTGGCAGGGAATGGGATGTATTTGCGGGCATCTATGACGAGTGAGCGCCAGCTATAGTGATTGCCGAGCATGGTGACATTGGTGCGGTAGATGACATTGATATAATTTCCTTTTTCGGGATTTACCGTGTTTGCGCGGGTATCGTATAGAAAGTTGAAGGTGATGCCTGAAGCGAATTCTGTTTTGTTCACGATCTTGCTGATCTCGTAGCGCTGGAAATCGGTGATCTTGCCGATGGGTGGATTGAGCTCGTCGATGTTGTAGAAGTAGTCGAAGTTATAGCCCATGCCTACATAGACGTTGGGCCGCAGCATGCGCAGCAGCGTGGAGTGCAGGCGTATGGCCGAATAGTTGATCTCGTAGCCTTCGCTTACCTTGGTATAGCCACCGAGGCCATAGGTATATGAGGGAAACTTCAAGTAACGCCAGTCGGTGACGATATTATATTTGTTGCGCCCGGTCCAGATGCTGGCGAGGACAGGGAGTATGATCTGGTTGCGGACGGTATAGGTGAAGCTGGTGACCATGGTCGATGTGTTGGCCGTGGTGGTGGTGCGGAACGTGGCGTTGGCAGCTACGAGGCCAGCCAGGCCGGTGGCGAGCGAGTAGCCGGCAGCGGGAACAGCAGATATGCGAAGCTTTGTGACGATGGCGCCGGTATCTGTGCGTTTGGTTACTTTGCGGCCGGTGGTGAAGTGCCACAGATCGCCGGCGAGGTCTTTGAAATCGAGCTCGTCTTTGTACCGGTGAAATTTGTGTGTTGTATCACCGGGTGCAGTATGGGGCTCAGTCTGCGCATTGCTACCCGTGACCGGGAACAAACACAGTAGCATGGCGGCAAGCTGAACGATGACTTTCAAATACGAAGGTTTTTATCAAATATTGCAATGATTGTGCCCGGAAAATAACAGCCGGAAACATAATGCAAAGGTTGAATTCTAAAACCTAATATTATCCTAATTTCATATTACAAATGAGTGGGCGATCATCTAAAATGAAAAAGGATACTGAGGTTACGCTCAATATCCTTTCGGGTGAAAATATTTTCAAGGACTACTACTCCATGTAGTCGTAATCGCGCCAGTGGTAGTGGTCGACGCCGGCATAGATGGACATGATCTCGATCTGGTAGTATGGCTTATCGTCATCGCGGTAAGAGATGTCGTAGAGGTGCACTACAATATTTTCGTTGTTGTAGATGTGCTCCATGTAGTGCTTGCGGGTGTAGCGGCGCAGAGCGGTGCGGTAGTAGGTCATGCTGGCTTCTACCTGCTTTTTGATGCGCTCATACTCTTCCTTGTTGCTGGTTTCGAACTTTACGGTAACATGGTTGTGGTATGAATAACCGTCGTCATAGTTATGACAATAGGAGATAACATTGCTGCCATGGCGGAATACAGAAGCGCGGTTGTTGTACTCGAGGTGGGTCATCTTGTATCCTTTGTCGTGTACATAGGATTCGAATGCGGGGAAGTTTCCTGTTCTGAGTTTCACGAGCTCATCGAAGGAGAAATCCTGTGCGAAGCTGAATGAACCGAAACTGAAAGTGATCAAAACCGCCAGTAATATTCTTTTCATGTTTTTATTTTATCAGACAAATATAACAGGTGTGTGGGGAAATGAGAAACATTTGGAAATAATTTTTTAGGGGGTGCGATCATGTGGTAAGAGGAGGAGATTGCAAACACCCGACCAGAGCTTTCTGATCGCAAAGCCGAAAGAGCAAGCGATGTAGCGCCGGCTGCATTTTGGGTTGCTCCAAATATTTCTTGCCGTGTCACTAACATTCTGTGTACCTGATACGCCTATATAGTTGATACTTGTGCTGAAGTATATGTTAGCAATATTTGTAAAATGAAATAAAGAATTTAATCTGCATCGCCTAGAAAACTTTTTTACCCACCCCTAAAAAATACCCTATGACACGCAAATTATGCCTATCTGTTTTTTTATGCCTGCTGCATGTGAGCGGCTACTCCTATTCTATCATCCCCGGCAATACGTCGATATGTATAGGGGAGACGGTTACCGAGAGCGTTAGTACGCCGATAGGTGGCATGTGGACAAGCGGTGATCCCGGGGTGGCGACGGTGGGCATGAGCTCGGGTGTGGTGACGGGTATATCGCCGGGAACAGCGGTGATCACGTATGCGGGCGGCAAGAACTTTGTTGTTTGTACTGTGACAGTAAATGCCTGCTGCCTTACCAACTCGCTGATAATAAACACAGGCTACGATCCAATAATGATGACGGCAGACCCGGGTGAGGCCGGAGACAACGGGACCGCTATAAAGGACCCAAAATGGATAGTGACGGGTATCTCGGCGGATGCGGCCTTACGGATATCGACTCACGGATCGACGGCCGTAACTATTGGCGGTAAGGCTGATATAATAGATGCAGACCTGTTGCCGAGCTATCCGGTGGGGAGCTGGGCGGTAAATACGACCGCCAGTCCGAGCAGTTGGATAACTGCGCAAAATGCGCATGGGTACGAAACTGATGAGGACAATACCCTGGACCTGTGGATGAAATTATCAAGGCCTTTCAATATGTGCCAGAGCGACAGCGTGATGATAGATGCCATGATCGCGAATGATAACTACATTGTATCGGCTAATATTGATGATACAATAGACCTGCCTGAATTTGCGGTACAGGCTGCGGTGGGTACAAACCCGGATGAGCATGCGAACCACGAAGCGTTTCACCACTTTGCAACCGCCACGGGTATATACCTGGTACCGGGTACACACAGACTGAATATTGTGGTTCAAAACTTCAACTTCCCTGAGAGTACGATTTATAACCCGACGGGAATGAACCTGTATGGCAGATTGTATTCGGCAACGGGTCATTACTCAGTAGTGCGGGAAGATGACAGCACCTGCAGATCGTATAGCTGTAGCAGCGAGCATCATACCACCGCTGCACCGGCTGCATTGGAAATAACCGGCGATCTGGTCTGTTTCCCTAATCCTAACAGGGGGTCCTTCACGCTGAGCGGCTCGCTGGCGAACGCAGGTACTTCGAAGGAAGCAACGATAGAGATGGTGGATGTGATGGGTAGGGTCGTATATCATGATATGGCGGTGATAGCGAATGGTGGTATATATAGGGCCGTTATGCTGGCTGATAGTGTTGCGAACGGTGTATACCTCATAAGAATTGTGAGTGATAAATCAAGTAAGGTAATACGGGTCTCCGTTCAACGATAGCTCGCTATGAAAATAGAAAAGTGGCTGCTCCGGAAAAGGGGTGGCCATTTTTTTTGTTCAAATGTCGGGTGCCTGATAATGCAACGCATTTAATCCGTCGGAATACTGAAGATAGTGTCCCAATCAAAACTTCAAATAAATAGGCATCACCGGCGTACTCGATTTGAACTGGGCATACACCACCAGGAAAATAATGAAGGTGATGATGAATGCGGCCATTGGGAGCTTTTTGGTTCTCTCCATTATCTGGCCGGGGAGGGTTTCGGGAACCATGTGGAGGGCATAGCCGAGGAGCATGATCCAGATAACATTGTGGTAGGTGCCCCAGAATGCCGGCCATACGCTGAAGGAGAAGTCGGTGAATATCTGCGAGATCATGATGGAAGCCGTGGCATAGTCGGGCGACTTAAAGAAAATCCAGCAGAAGCAGACGAACAGGAAGGTGAGCAGGCCCGCGAAGAAGTTGTATATGCGGCTGTCCTCGTTTTTTTCTATAAAACCTTTAGCGCGCTCCATCCATATCTTATGCACTGCCAGGCCCAGGCCGTGCAGCCCGCCCCAGATGATGAAAGTCCAGTTGGCGCCGTGCCAGAAACCGCCAAGCAACATGGTGATGAAGAGGTTCATATAGGTGCGCACCCTGCCCTTGCGGTTGCCACCCAACCAGAAGATGTATAGATAATCCTTGAGCCAGGCCGATAACGATATATGCCACCTGCGCCAGAACTCCGTGATGGACTTGCTCTGGTAGGGCAGGTTGAAGTTGGGCGGAATAGTGATGCCAAGCCACTTGGCTATACCTATGGCCACATCGCTGTAGCCGCTGAAGTCGCAATAAATGACAATGGCATAAGCAAAAACCGCCACCGCGCACTCCAGCCCGGTATGCAGGGAAGGTGCGTCGAAAACGTAGTTCACTATGTTGAGCGTGAGGTAATCAGAGATCACCAGCTTCTTCACCAGCCCTGAGACGATGAGGTAAAAGCCCTTGGCAAAGTCGCCCTCCTGCAGCTCATATGGCTTGCGGAGCTGCGGCAGAAAATCTTTGGCGCGCACTATGGGGCCCATCACCAGCTTGGGGAAGAAGGAGAGGAATACAATGTAATTGATGAACTTCTTCTCCGGCTCAAATTCGCCGCGGTATACATCTATAGTATAACTGAGGTTCTCGAAGGTGTAAAACGAGATGCCCACGGGCAGCAGGATGTTGAGCGGGTTGATGTGGGTGGCGAGGAACTGGTTGCTGAAAGAGAGAAAGAAATTGGTGTACTTGAAGTAGAACAGCAGCCCGAGGTTGACAACGATACTTAGTGCCAGCAGTAGTTTCTTCTTCCGTTTATCCTGCTCACGGTATATCATGTTAGACAGCAGGTAGTCGGCAATCGCAGAGACGATGACCAGCAACACAAAGTAGCCGCTGGCTTTGTAAAAGAAATAAAGCGAGAACAGGGTTACCACCAGGTTGCGTGCCTTTATATTGTTGCGGAAGGCATAGTAGAGGCTTATGAAAGCGGCAAAAAAATACACGAAGAAACCGTTGTTGAACAACAACGGATTTTTTGGGTCGTATAAAAACTGGTGCAGGAATTCCTGCGTGTTGAAAATGGGCATGCGTGTTTGTTACTTCTTTTTAACCTCTGCTTTGTTGTATTCGTCCATGAACGACTGAAAAAACATATCGCCCATCACAATGCTGGCCTTATAATTTGGGTGAATGCGGTCCTCCTTTGCGAGCGGCGGATTACTCATTGCCCATTTGCATATTGTACCCTCGCCACCCATGTTCAGGAACATATTGTAAAATGCCCCCCCGCTGTTGTAAGCTATTTCGGCCTGCACTTTCACCAGGTTGTATAAACCCCTGGCGGTACGCCATTGCCCGTCATACATAAATGCGCGGTCGGCAGTGCTGATCACGAGTATCTCGGTATTGGGCATCGCTTTTTTTATCTTCCGCAGCACATGGTTCATACTTACCCCATACCAGCTATAGTCTATATCATTCGGGCGAAAGAGGATGTTGGCGCCATATTCCAGCACTATCAGGTCGTAGTTGTCTTCCGCAGTCAGCGTGCTGAGAAACGAGCTGTCGAACTTACCCAGCTCCACACCGCTTATGCCGCGGAACGAGAAATTGTCTACGATCACACCAGACTCCGGCTCCATCGAGATGCCATACACCGGCACCTTGCTATCACTAATGCCCACGGTTATAGCGCGGCTGTTGCGGTTATCCAGCAAAATTCGGTTCACCAGTTTATCGGCGCGGTATTGTTTCTGTTTACCATCTACCACCAGCGATATCGTGCCGGTTTTTGAAGGGCCGCATATCAGGCTTTTTTCAAGTAGCTGCACGGCAGGTGTATCTCTTACGGTATTGTCCTGTATGGTTACTTCGCCGTTGCCGGTAAAAAAAGTATGACCAGAGAAAAACAGCGGCGCGGTATTGTCTTTTGACTTAAAATTTTCTTCGACCCAGTCGCCCTTCCAGTTGTGCGTGGCGGTGATGCGAAACTTTGAGGTTATAGAGGTAGCAGGTATAAAGCCCACCCCAAAAGCGCCAAAGTATTGCTGCATCTGCTTGCGGAATTGCATTGAAAGAATATCGGCTTCCACAAGGCTGTCACCAAACCATGCCACGCGTATCTTTCCTTTTTTTCCCGCCTTCAGTGCATGCAGCCGTGCCATTATTCTAGGCAAAGCGGGTTTTGTATTGTCCGCGCTGAAGTTGGTAAGTATCTTAGGTTCCAGGTATTTGCTGAATATTTTCTTTCCTGTGTCCATTCCGGGCAGGGGCTCATCGGCTATGCGATCGGTCGCGCTCATTACGGTGTCCGGAATAACAGGTTTCGCCGGCGATGGTCTGTCTTTATCGTAAAAGATATCGGCCAGTATGCTTACATTCTTTAAATGAAGCACATCTGTATGAAGGAAAGCAGCGAAAAAAGAATAACAAAACAGGATGAACGTGACGACGAGGGTAAATACAACGACCTCCTTATTTTGGCGCATACAGGGCGGGGAAAATTATCTGCGTGAAATTAGGATAGCCGCAAATAATATCAGCATTAATTTCTACCCTACTTATTCACAATTCCCATGTACAAATCGATACGCGCTCGTTTCTACAGGAGTGGGCCTGATCACAAAGTGAGGATCTGTGCTCTCGGTTTTATAGATGTAGAATTTCTGCTTCGGCCGGTCATTATATATCAGCCACAGATTTTGGCCATCCAGCAGGAACTTGCCATGCACCACTTCTTCTTTGCCGTTTGAGTCAAGGCGATGAAAAACAAAATTGGAATATTCGGAGAATTTTATGTTTACCTCAGAGTTGTGCGGCACAAACCAGCAACCGCCATAAAGCACTTTATCTTCGTAACTGATTGTTTTTTCCTTTTGGGCAAAGCAAATATGAGCAGTAAGCAACAATAGCAATGTGAAATATTTATATGAGCTGCACATGGCTAAGTTATTGAGCGGAAGCCCTGGTTATTTGAAAGACGCCAGCGATGCGAAGCCGATGGCGGGCACAAACTTGATGGTATAAAGCACACTAAATACTTTTTGCTCCCACATGCCGGGCTCCTCAGAGTAACCGCAACGGCTGATAGCCTTGATCCAAGCATTGCAATCCGGATTACCCTTTAACTTGTTATAAAAACTCTTGCGGGTAATGAGTTTGCAGAAATCCACATACGATGCAATTTCATTGCTATACTCTTTATACCTGCTTTTACGGCCATTGTGGTTTACATAACTGTTTTTGCCTACTATACCGAAGTGATTGTTGAGGACTTTTGCTGCTGGTCCCGCTCCGCCTGATGATTCAATTGCAGCAATAGAAAGGATCACCGGGGCAGGAATGCCGTACTTCTGAGAAAGTGCAGCGGCTATAACCTTGTGGTTTGATATATACGACTTGTTTTGCGCGCTGGCGCAAAAACCAGATGCTGATAAAAGCACCACCAAAATCGTTTTATATATCCTATTCATCAACAATATTTCACCCTAAGTGGGTTGCAAATATACCACTCGTGTGCAAAAGATGTTGATAAAAGTTGTTAAAATTGTCGATTGCTATAAAATAACATTTATATAGTGTTGATATTGAACTTTATTTAACAAAAAACAAAGAACGCAATATCAGAAAACTATATATTTTATGACTTTTTAGTCTTTACTCTTGTCTATAAGACCGTCTGTATCCTTATTTGCATTCCGGCCTTTGCCGAAGAGGTACCCCGCTGCCAGGCCAAACATTCTGTTCTTATCTATCTCGGTGCCGGGACCAATGTCGCTGACGCCTATAGTATAATACCCGCGGAAAAACAGGCCGGTAGCCAGCTCATAGCCGGCAGTGATATTCAGCCCTATGTCAAATCCTTTCACTGTCTGCCCGACAATAATATTGGTATTATCTTCCGTTACCGTTCTCACTCCCTGGGAAACAAAGTTGTCGTGCAGTTTGTTTTTGCCTGCTATAATATAAGAAGGGGTAGCACCCACGCCCGCAATAAGCCGCCCGTGCCCTTGTCTTCCGGATTTCCAGATCACATTTAGCGGCAGGTCGATATAATATATAGATAGAGTCTGGTTCACAGCTTCACTAAAGCTGTCATTGGTATAATAGGAGAATTCCCTCACCGCGCCCTTGCGCGAAAAAGATAGTCCCGCCTGGAAAAAAACATGCTTGTTGAGCGGCTTATCTATCAGCCCGCCTATTTTACCACTGGCGATGCCGCTTACAGATGCGGCTGTAAAAGAGAGCGGCGGCGCAAAACGCATCTTGCTCATGCCTAGGCCTATTTCCGGGCCGAAGCCCGTTTGGGCTTTCGTTGTGGTACTCAATATTATTAACGCGCTTATCAGCAGATGGAAATATCGCATATACCTCAAAGGTAGGTAAGTATCAGGCTAAAATATTCATCTGCTAAAGTGGATCGCCCTTTCGGGACTGAGCGGCCAAGTACTACTTTTTCTTCTTGTTTTCCCTTTCTTCCTTTTCAGCTCTTTTTTCTTCCTTCTCCTTTTCCTTCCTTTTCTTCTCTTTTTCCTTCCTTTTTTCTTCTTTCTTGTCTATTATCTTTCCGTTTTTATCGCGGTGCACCTTTTTCGGAATTGCCGTGAAGGCATAGCCCAGTGTAAACCTCATATCCTGGTTATAGGTCCCGTGCTTGGTATCCACGCTTGGCCACCGCTTATCTCCCATAGGCGTCATGTTATTGAAGCCCTGCGAATATGTTGCCCGCACATACAAACCATGAACGATCTGTATCATGAGCCAACCCTGTGCACCATAGTCCCAGCGGTTGATATCATCGGCAGCACCGTTGCCTATGCGCATGCCCCGGGAACTGGGCAATGTGCCGGTAAGGCGCACAATGCCATCCTGGTTAATGTCCAGGTAGGGGCCCGCGCCAATAAAGAAATGGCTCTTTTCCGGGCCTATCTGGTACTCGAGGCTCAGCGGGATCTGGTAGGTGTTCATACCCTCGAACAGGTTCTGGCCCCGGTAGGGCGAGGTGTAGCCATTGCGCACAAAGAACACCCCGGTCAATATGGAGAAGTGCTTACTCAGCGGAAAGTTGAGATTGCCGCCCACAGCATAGGCGTTCTTGCCCGTGCGCACGCGACCATCTGTAGTGCCTGTATAGGTACAGATATTATAGCCCGCCTCGGGAGCAAACAATATCTGTGCAGAAGCAGTAGCTGCGGTTAAAAAGAGACCCGCAAATAGTAAGTAGAATGGTTTCATAACTGGATACCTTAAAGTATGAGCAGTCAAATATAATACATATTTTATGCTTGCCTGCTGTTCAGTAAATTATGAATGTGTCTGGTTTGCTCGTTGCCGTAGCGGGACTTATTTATGTTGCTGACCCACCGCACCTGTTTTATTGCATTAGTGAGGAACACCTCATCTGCCTGCAGCAATTCCATAATGGTGAGGCTTTTTTCTTTAACAGTTGTTGTTTCCAGTACATGACGTCTCATCACACCTGCCACACAACCATCTTTCAGCGGCGGGGTGTATACGATATAATCCTTTATCCAGAAGATATTGGCAACCGTGCTCTCTATCATGCGTACCTCACTGTTGCAGATAATGGCATCATTCCATTTATTTGCCATAGCCTGTTGCGCGGCCATAGCATGGATAAGCGCATTGCAGGATTTTAAGTTGCAAAGGGTATCCACCGTTTTTGCGACACCTGTGGCTATACCAGCTACCAGCCCATTCTCATTAAGCTGTAAAGTGATTTCATCCAGTGGGAAACACTCTATCACAAAACCCGGTTTGTTGCTCTCCCGGCCATAAAGGCCGCCACCACCCGCAAATAACTGCAGGCGCACACGACAAAGCTTTTCGAGCTTATTTTTCTTTACAGTTTGCAACACCTCTTTCTCGAGATACTCAGGCGTCATAAGCGCAGGCAGCTCGAAATTCAAAGTCACCGTACCCGCAAATAGCCGTTCCCAGTGGTACTGCCCCAGCCGGATAACCCCATCCTGCACCAGCATAGTTTCAAACAGCCCATACCCATACCGGAATGCGCCATTGTCCACCGGCATTGCAGCGGCCGCAGCATCTGTGATTTTTCCGTTGAGGTTGATGTAGTTCAAGATGGTGCTAAGGTAAAATAGTTTGTGGGATGAATTGATGGAGCTGTCGTTAAGGATTATGTAGAAATTAGCACTAATTTTGTAATAAAATATATTATGCCTGAAATATGCCGCTTTTATGGTATTATCATAAGGATGTTTTTTTATGATCATGTGCCTCCACATTTTCACGCGGACTATGGAGAATTTAAAGCTCAAATTAGTATTTCAGATGGTGAGATAATAGAAGGCACGTTGCCGAAAAGGGCATTGAGACTGGTACAGGCATGGACTGAACTACATAGAGATGAACTTATGAGTAACTATAAAGAATCTCTTAGGGAAGGAGGTATTATTTCACGGATAGAACCATTAAAGTAGAGCTTATGCATTTCATAAAATCCATTGTTGCCATACAACCTTATACGATTACTGTTGTTTTTGAAAACGGTGAAAAAAGGAAAATAAATTTCGATTCGCTATTGTCAAGCTTTCCCGCACTAAAAAAGCCGGACGTGTTTAATTCTGTAACCTTGGATGATTATCCTACATTAAAATGGGACGGCCTCGCTAAAATCAGAGAGCTTGATGGTACGATCAATCCTGCCCCACTCGATTTTAGCCCTGATACACTGTATTCGCTGAGCGAAAAGTATGAACACTAGTTGTACCTGAATGCCGCAGAGTGCTGAGAAAGGGAGAGACTCAGCGGGAACGTAAAGTCAAGTCCTTATAATTGCCGATCATTTTTTACCACTAACACGCATTAATATGGGTCGGATTTATAAACAGTTATTGCCTTTGTTATTGTTGTGCTCGTGCATGAATAGAAATGAAAGAGAGATAGTCGGTAAATATGAAGTGAAAAACTATGTTTTAATTGATAGCAAGTCACACTATGATTTACCTAAACTTTTTCTGAATAGTGATAAGTCATTCATTGTTGAATATAAAGATAGAGAGGTATCAGGTAACTGGAAGGCAAATGATTATGGTGATTTTACATTGATTTATTTTACGATTGATAATCGAAAATGGGAAGAAGGAAGAGTTTTTATTGATACAAATGTAATAATAGAGATCACTGAGCCATACAATGAATTTTTCCCTCTGTTTAAGGAAATTAACTTTGCTAGTCAATAGCAGCTTACCTTCCTTCTCTGTTATTTAAGCCATGAGTTCCAGGATAATGCGGATACCGCCCAATATTCATCCTTTTTAAAAATCCCCCACTCAAAGTTGTATTTTTGCGGCAAAGTATAATATATGAAGTTTGAAAAACCTGTTCCGGTGCAATGGATCGCTGAGTTTACGGAAGCTAAGCTCATCGGGAACAAAGACCAGGAAGCCACGGGTATAAATGAGATACATAAGGTAATAGCAGGAGATATTTCGTTTGTCGATTATGAGAAGTACTATAATGCTTGTCTCAATTCTGCGGCTACAGTTATCATCATAAATAAAGAAGTGCCCTGCCCCGATGGCAAGACGCTGCTGGTGACCGATGAGCCATTCAACGCCTACGTGAAACTGGTGAAACGGTTCTCCCCATTTGAGCCGGCGACTAAAATGATCAGCGATAGCGCAGTGATCGGCGAAGGCACACATATACAGCCCGGGGTTTTTGTGGGCAATCATGTGCGCATCGGCCGCAACTGCCTCATTCATCCAAACGTCACGATATATGACCATTGTGTGATCGGCGATAATGTAATTATTCACGCCGGCTGTGTGCTGGGTGCCGATGCATTCTACTACAAGCGCCGCAAGAGTGATGAAGTACAATACAACAAAATGGACAGCTGCGGCCGCGTGGTGATAGAGAATGATGTGGAGATAGGCGCAGGCACTACCATAGATAAGGGAGTAAGTGGCGATACCATCGTAGGCCGTGGTACCAAGCTGGATAATCATATACACATAGGCCATGGTGCGGTGATCGGTAGGAACTGCCTGTTTGCAGCACAGGTGGGTATAGGCGGTAAGGCCATAATAGAAGATGAGGTGATACTGTGGGGCCAGGTAGGTGTGAGCAAAGACCTGACCATAGGTAAGGGTGCCGTGGTGCTGGCACAGAGCGGTGTGCCGGCAAGCCTGGAAGGTGGTAAAACTTATTTCGGATCGCCGGTGGTCGATGCGAAGACAAAGATGCGTGAGTTGGCATGGATAAAGCGTATACCGGAAATGTGGGCAAAATTAAACCCCCTGACCCCCTAAAGGGGGCACCATCTATTTAGCTTTTGCGGCTAAAAATGATCGGAGGAAATAATTTAGCTCGAATATTTTTGCGGTAGTAAATTACACCTTTAAGAAAATCAGCTTAGTTGCCCCGACCTTTAGGTCGGGGGAGCAAAGAACAAAGACTACTGGCTTTAGCCAAATCTAGCACAGCAAGGGTATTTTATTACGTATTTTGGCTAAAGCCTGATTTCTTTGCTGATCATTTCCCCCAGCCTGAAAGGCCGGGGCTAGGAAGATAGGAATTCAATTTGTTTACCTTTTAAACATTGCCTGTTCTTAAGTGGTATCAATAACCATAGACGATAACATACAGCTTCGCTCATTCGAGGTTGGCGATGCACAGGAGCTGTTTGATACGATCAACGCTTCCCGCAAGCACCTGCACCCCTGGCTCGACTGGGTCGATAAAACCGTAAGGCCGGAGCAATCACTCGAATTCATTCAGAGCTCACTGCAAAAAGCACATAACCAGGAGGGGCTGGATCTCTGTATTGTATGTGACAACAAAATTATTGGCGGCATAGGACTGCACCATTGGGAGCAACAATTAAAAAGAGCAGAGATAGGCTACTGGATCAGCGAAGGACATCAGGGCAAGGGGATCATGACCAAAAGCATCACGGCCTTTGTGGCCTTCCTGTTCGACAAACTGGGACTCAACAAAATAGAGATACACTTTGTGAGCGCCAACGAGCGAAGCGCACGAATAGCAAAGCGCCTGGGCTTTAAGATCGAAGGCATTATCCGGCAGAGCATCCTGCGCAATGGTATGCCGGAAGACGTAGTAGTAGCAGGCCTTCTGAAAAGCGAACGAACAGTATAGTATCCCACTAAAACCTTTGCGAACAAAACCAAACCCCGTATAAACCTTAGCGTCTCTGCGCCTCCGCGGTTAATCAACTACCGGAACAGCTTCTCAATAGCGAGTATCAGCTCTGTCGACTGCAGAAAAGTCGGCGGGTTTTGCATCGCGAATTTTCCATACTCATCGATAAGGAAGTATGCCGGCAGCGACGTCACCCCATAAAGCTGCACCTCACGGGCATTCCATGCACCGGTGGCGTGGGTAAATAGCCCTTCCATTTTATACTTTTCGATCAGCATATTGTCAGCAGTTGTGTCATTGTCTATAGATACATACACAAATTCCAGCGGCTTTTTTCTAAGGAGCTCTTTCATTTTAGCTCCCTTTATGATCTCACCCACACACTGCTTGCACCAGCTTGCCCAGAAGTCTATATACACCACTTTGCCCTTGAGTTCAGACAGTTTTGTATGCTTACCATCGGGAGTGATGATGTCAAAATCCGGTGCGGGTTGTCCCGGTGCCAGCCGCTCAGCCAGAGCCACCTGCTTGTCAAGCATAAGAAGGTATTCACTTTTTGGCCAGCGCTTTTTGAAGGCTGCATACATGTTTTCCGTCTTTTCTAAAGGTTGGTTACGTGCCCGGCCATAAAGGTTTTGAGCCAGGTAGAATTCCGCGCTCTTCGAGGGCATTAGTTTATATACCAAACTCACCACACTGTCCTGGAAGCGACGGTAGGCCGCTGTGTCTCCGGTACGATAAGAATACCCGGCCGCTTTGAGCTTGATCTCAAAAACCCCCGTAAGATAGAGCAGGTAAGACGGCACCTGCAGCAGGGAATCATTAAAAGCATTAGGCAGTTGCGCCACCACCGAAAAGTTTGCATCCGGTATTGTGTCCGTATACCGCCTCACCTTTACCATAGCATGTGTCTGCGGATACTGCTCAATGAAAAAGTAGTTATAGTACACAAACAGCTGCTCCCAGAAACTGATGAACGACGGTGGGAGACCTGCTTTATGCTTATTAAGGAAATCAGTTTCTACATTCTTTTCGTTGGCAATAGCTTTCAGAAAGTCCGCCGGCTCTTTATTGATGTCTGTCTTTACCTTAGTAGCATAAGTGTTTATCCTGCCCATCGCCATTGTATGCGATACAATGAAATTTTGAATTTCGCAGCCGCGGCCGTTGAAATGTATAGTGCTGTCAAAGTGCCGCGCATCGGCGGTCATGGTCAGACTATCGCCTGCATGCAAGATCAATTCTGTGCGCCTGCTGCCATTTACTATAGTGGCCTGCGTGTATACCCCATGCGGCACCGGGAAGGCCAGCGAAAAATTACCCTTATCATCAATTCGCGCGAAAAATTCATTTGGGTAGTAGGCGATACGATTGTCATTGTAGGTAACTACAAGGCTGTCTGATGCTCGATTCACGATGTTACCGGACAGTTTTACACTATCCTGCGCAAAGGAAGAAGAAGTAAAAAACAGCAGCGCACCAAGCAAAGGTCTCATACGGCATTCACTATTAGACAAAAGAGGCACATAGTATTCGCTACGTGCCTCTAAATATAAAAACTATCGGGAACTAATTACGCAACCTCCATTTCCGGCAACGGGCGGGGACTATATTTTTTCATGCTTTTGGCAATAGCGGCAATATGGTCAGGGGTTGTGCCGCAGCAGCCGCCAACCAGGTTCACCCATCCTTCCTTAGCCCATTCCGAAATGACCCATGCAGTATGCTCGGGGCTTTCGTCATACTCGCCCATAGCATTTGGCAGGCCGGCATTAGGGTATGCACTTACATAGCATGCAGCTATTTGTGCCAGCTCTTCCACGTGCGGGCGCATCTGCTCTGCACCCAGTGCGCAGTTGAGCCCTATACTGATAGGGTTGGCATGCATTACCGATATATAGAAAGCCTCCAGTGTCTGCCCACTCAGTGTGCGGCCAGATGCATCTGTGATCGTACCGGAAATCATCACCGGTAGTTTCTCCTTCTTTGTATCCCTGAAGTATTTGTTGATAGCGTAAATAGCGGCCTTGGCATTCAGCGTGTCGAAAATAGTTTCAACAACCAGTATATCCACTCCGCCGTCTACCAGTCCTTTTATCTGCTCATAATATGCATCGGCCACCTCATCAAATGTTACCGCCCGGTAGCCAGGGTTATTTACATCCGGCGATAGCGACAGCGTTTTGTTCATCGGCCCTATGGCGCCGGCAACAAAAACATCAGCAGACTGCAGGCTGTTTTCGGCCATGTATTCAGTGATCGCTTCACGCGCCACCCTGGCAGCGGCCACATTCAGCTCATAAGCCAGCGGTTGCATATCGTAGTCAGCCAGCGAGATCACCTGAGCATTAAAGGTGTTGGTTTCAATAATATTTGCGCCTGCCTGCAGGTATTTTTTATGTATCTCCCTTATGATGTGCGGCTGTGTAATGCACAGCAGGTCGTTGTTTCCCTTTACATCGGTATGCCAGTTCCTGAACCTGTCCCCGCGATAATCTGCCTCCTGTAGTTTATAGCGCTGCACCATGGTGCCCATCGCACCATCTATTATCAGTATCTGGTCTTCCAGTAGTTTCCGGAGTCTGGTTTCTGTGTTCATATGGCAAAGGTAAGTTATAGGTTGAAATGTTGAAAAATTAAAGCAAAATGCCACGATCAATTAAACCAATGATCCTGCAAACACCTTTACACCCGCTATTTCGCGCACTGCATCGGCAATGGCCTTGGCATCATAGCCGCACTCGCGGTGCAGTTCCTCTGGTTTGCCATGCTCCACTATCCTGTCCGGTATGCCCAGTATGGTCACTTCGGGTGTGTAATTGTTTGCTGCCATGAACTCCAGTATTGCACTACCAAAACCACCCACTACAGTACCGTCTTCCACGGTCACTATCTTATTGAATTTATGCGCAATTTCGTGCAGCATCAATTCATCAAGCGGCTTCACAAAGCGCATATCGTAGTGTGCCGGGAAAAGTTCTTCTTCAGCCAGCATTTTACATGCAGCTACCGCAAAGTTACCGGGGTGACCGATCGTCAATATTGCCACTTCCTGTCCATCGCATATTTTGCGGCCGGTACCTGTTTCTATTTTTTCAAACGGTGTGCGCCACTGCGGCATCACACCCTGCCCACGTGGGTAGCGGATGGTATATGGCGCATCAATTTCCGGTAGCTGGGCGGTGTACATCATGTTGCGCAGTTCTGCCTCGTTCATTGGTGCGGCAACGATTATGTTTGGTATGCAACGCATAAACGCAAGATCGTATGCGCCATGGTGCGTTGGCCCGTCATCGCCCACCAGTCCGGCTCTGTCGAGACAGAAGACCACCGGCAGCTTTTGAATAGCCACATCATGTATCACCATGTCATAGGCTCGCTGCATAAAGCTGCTGTATATGTTACAGAATACTTTAAGCCCCTGTGTAGCCATACCGGCGCTCAGCGTCACGGCATGCTGCTCGGCAATACCTACGTCTATAGCGCGGTCGGGCATGGCATCCATCATGAATTTCAGCGAGCAGCCCGATGGCATAGCCGGTGTGATGCCCATGATGAGTTTGTTCTTTTCCGCCAGTTCCACTAATGTATGTCCGAACACATCCTGGTACTTAGGAGGCTCAGGTACCGTGATTATTTTTTTATTGATCTTCCCTGTTATCTTATCAAATGTGCCGGGTGCATGCCACAGGGTCTGGTCCTTTTCGGCAAGTCCATATCCTTTGCCTTTCACAGTTTTAATATGCAGCAGCTTTGGGCCGGGTATATCATTCAGGCCCTTCAGTGTTTCGGCAAGCTTCAGCACATTATGTCCGTCTATTGGGCCAAAGTAACGTAAACCCAGCGCCTCAAATAAATTACTGCTCTTGGATACCACGCCCTTTATCCCGGCTTCTATTTTAGACGCCAGCCTTTGGAAATCCTTGGTAGGTAATTTACCCAGCACTTTCCACACATCATCACGGAACCTGTTATAGGAATGCGATGTGGTAATATCGGTTAAGTACTCTTTTAGGCCCCCTACGTTAGGGTCTATAGACATATTATTATCGTTCAGGATAATGAGCACATTCGCATTGCTCACACCTGCATGGTTCAGCGCCTCAAAAGGCAGGCCGGCTGTCATGGCGCCATCGCCTATAACGGCTATGTGCCTGCGGTGTTCTTCACCCTTATATTTAGATGCGATGGCCATACCCAGTGCCGCCGAGATAGAAGTCGATGAGTGCCCTACTCCAAATGTATCATACTCACTCTCACTGCGCTTAGGGAATCCGCTGATGCCGCCATACTTACGGTTGGTGTGAAACACCTGCCGCCTGCCGGTAAGTATCTTATGGCCATAAGCCTGGTGGCCTACGTCCCATACCAGTTGGTCATCCGGTGTATTAAATACATAATGAAGGGCTACAGTAAGCTCCACCACGCCTAGGCTGGCCCCAAAATGCCCGCCATGTACGCTTACACAGTCTACAATAAACTGCCGTAATTCGTCGCAAACCTGTTTTAGCTGGTTCTTATTCAGCTTCTTAAGGTCATCGGGAGTGTTGATCTCGCTAAGTAGTGGCCCTGCTGCTATTTCTTCCATTCACTGTGTGGTAATAACCTGCAAAAATAATTAAAATTCCCTTTATATACGCAGAAAACTGGAGACGGCGTATTGTTAAGAGGCATATTTATTCTGAGCAATAATTAAGCCAATAGTTACCTTTGCAGCCACTACGCGCTATAGCGGCAGTTAATTAGTGTTAAAATGAGATATTTCCGGGACTATCCGTGGGGCTTGCAGGTATTATTGTTTGGACTCATGTTCTTTACCCTGCTTTCAGGTGTCGGGGGCATTGTGCCGGTAATATTGACCAAATCCACCGGTTTTGCTCTGGAACAACTGGCCCATATAAGCCCTGCCAGCCCGCCTGCTATGATACACGTTGCTGTTATCATGCAGGGCATATTGAATTTTTCCATGTTTTTGCTCCCTGCATTCCTTTTTGCATACCTGAGTACACCCAGACCGGCGGAATACCTGGGTTTCCGCGCACCTGGCAAAAGCATTCAGTTGCTGTTGGTTGTCCTTATCATGATCGGCGCTACACCGGTTTTCCAGGTAATCGAGGGGCTCATCAGCAAAATTAACTTCGGGGCTGCTATAAAAGCAGAGCAGGAAGCCAACGATAATACCATGAATGCTTTTCTGAATATAACCTCCTTTGCCACTTTTGTTAAAGTCTTCCTGATTATGGCCATTATACCGGCGTTCGGGGAAGAAATGTTGTTCCGTGGCGTTCTCCTTCGGTTTGTGAAACAGCGCAGCCGTAATATGGTGCTCCCTGTGCTATTCACTGCAACTTTGTTTTCATTGTCGCATACCAATATATATGGCTTCGTTTCCATTTTCCTGGCCGGGGTATTGCTGGCAGTTATTTACAATATCACCGGGTCGCTTTGGTGTAGTATAGTTGCGCACCTGTCTTTTAATGGCCTGCAGGTGATACTGGTCTATATGAGCAATTTCAACAGCCCCGTGAAGTCATATCTAAGTCAGTCTTTCATTTCACCATACTATGTCATTGCCGGAGCGATCGTATTTGGTATATCATTCTACCTGCTATTGAAAAACAAAACTCCATTGCTAGCTAACTGGTCGGATAATTTTACACCCGAGGAGTTAGCGCTGATCGAACAACAAAGAAATGAAAACTAAATATTTTTATCTTTAACTTAAGTAGCAAATCTTTCTCATGGCGCTCAACTGGCCCACATTTTTCACCCGTCTAGGCAGTTCCGTAGTGTTTGTAGCAATTATGCTTACGGGCTTGCTGTACCCCAACGAGTGGCCGTTCTTTGGGCTTGTCGTATTAATAAACATATTTTGCCTGAGGGATTATTTCAGGCTGGTGCAGAAGATCGACAAGGAATCCCATTGGTCAAAGTGGTTGCCTGTAGCCGTGCAATTGGTCGCCCTGCTTGTCTTATCGCTATACGCTAATGTAGTCAGCGAGCTGGCTCCCGCTGCCCCAAAGGTCATTCTGATGCTGCTGCCTGTCCTGCCTGCGATACTACTGTTAGGAAGTGTGTTGTTTAAAAAGAATTCCTTTTTTCCATTGCTGCAGTCTGCCGGAGGATTGATGTACATCACCTTGCCGATGGTGCTGCTCCTCAACATCCGCACCTACGATTTTTATTTACCGACAGCCATTATCTGTATGATCTGGAGCAACGATACGATGGCCTACCTGGTTGGCTCGTTCATGGGCAAGCACCAGTTCTCTCCCATATCTCCAAAGAAAACCTGGGAAGGGGTAATAGGCGGTGCGGTGCTCACTATGGCGGCTGCAGGGATTTATGGTTATTACTCAGAAACATATCGCTTCGTCGACTGGATGGCGCTCGCATTTTGCGTTACCATTGCCGGCACATTAGGAGACCTTATGGAGTCGAAGCTGAAACGTATGGCTGATATAAAGGACTCCGGCACCTTGATGCCTGGCCACGGCGGCGCACTGGACCGCTTTGATTCGCTGCTGCTCGCTGCGCCATTTGCGTTTTTGTATAGCGTCTATTTTATGAGGTAAAACCCCCAACCCCCTGAAGGGGGCTTTGACTGAGAATATATTTTCGGGCTGCGGGTTTCCGATTAACTTTTTTTGGACGAATTTTGACCAAAATTGAAAACCATGACTTCATCGGAAATGGAGCTATATAATAAAGAAATTGACGCGGCCATGGCGAGGATAGACAATGGCGAGTTTACTACTCATGAGGATTTCATGAAAGAACTGGATGAGTTATTTGACGAGAAAAACAGTTCATTTCCCGAATCGCAAATTGACGAGATCAAGGGAAACAAAGGAATATTGTAAGCAGCATCCTGAATAGCTGATTATCTGGGACCAAGCTCAAAAAATGATAAATACCGATTAATACGGTCCGCTAAAATCATTTATATTTACAATCCATGGACTTGAAAAAATTCAGAATTACTGCCGTACGTAAGAAAAAGTCTCTTACTGCCTTTCTCGCTAAACTTGATGATATAGTACCGGATGATATGCCTGCGCTGGTAGCAAAGGTAGACGCTACGGTATGGAAAGATGTAAACTGCATGGAATGCGCCAACTGCTGCAAGACCATGACGCCTACTTTTACCAAGGCCGATGTGAAGCGAATCTCCGCCCACCTGGAGATGAAGCCTAAAGAGTTCATGGATAAATGGCTGGTAAAAGAGGATGGCTCAGGCGACTGGATCAACACTACGCAGCCATGCCAGTTCCTCAATGGCAATATCTGCTCTATTTACGAGGTACGTCCGGCAGACTGCGCTGAGTTCCCGCACCACAACAAAAAACCATTCGATCTTTACAACGATACTTTTACCAACAACCTGATCCATTGCCCGGCCACACTCACATTGGTAGACCGGCTGAAGAAGGTAGTAGAGAAAGAGTATGTGTGGTAGGCTTGTCCAAATTTCTTAATTTTGCGATTGACATTTAGAGCTTTTCTATGAAACAGCTAACGATCAATATTAAAGATAATAAGTACAAGTTTTTTAAAGAGCTTGTAGACAGTATGGATTTTGTCAAGATCATCAGCGAGAAAGAAGAAAAAAACAAAAAGAAGAAAGATGCATTAATAAAAAGTATCAAAACAGGCCTTGACGAAGTAGAACAAATTAAGAAGGGTAAATTAAAGTCCGTTCCCTTAAAAGACCTTCTTAATGAACTTTAATGTAGAAGCCACACCAAACTTTGCCAGGGAATTAAAGCCACTCGTCAAAAAATACCCTTCTTTAAAAAAGGAGGTCGGCGAACTTGAAAAACGGCTTCAGCTGGATCCGACATCAGGTATTCCATTAGGAAAGAACTGTTATAAAATAAGAATTGGAATTGCCTCAAAGGGAAGGGGTAAATCGGGGGGAGCACGGATAATTACATATGTTGTTATTGATGCCGAAACTGTCTTTCTTGTCTCGATATACGACAAATCCGAACAGGGAGATATTGATGAAACCGATCTGCAAAACGTTATTAAACATTTACCATAAATATAATTTCATGGCACACAAAAACTACAAGCTGAATACAAAAATGATACATGCGGGTGTAAGCCCTGATCCTACAACCGGCGCTATCATGACACCTATATACCAGACCTCAACGTATGTGCAGGCTGGTCCGGGCGATCATAAGGGATATGAATATGCCCGCACACAAAATCCTACCCGGGATGCCTTGCAGGCCTCACTCGCGGCAATTGAGAATGCAAAATATGGCCTTTGCTTTGGCAGTGGCATGGCCGCTACAGATGCTGTGATAAAGTTGCTGAAACCAGGCGATGAAGTCATTGTATCTAACGACCTCTATGGCGGCACCTACCGCATTATGACCAAAGTATTTGCCGCCTATGGTGTCAAGTTTCATTTCATTGGCATGCAGAATGCGCAGGACATAAACAAGTATCTCAATGCCAATACCAAAATGATTTGGATAGAGACACCTACCAATCCGCTGCTTAACGTTATAGATATTGAGGCTTGTGCTGTAATTGCTAAGAAACACAACCTCATACTGGTGTGCGACAATACGTTCGCCTCTCCTTATTTACAGAACCCTATGGACCTGGGTGCAACAATAGTGCTGCACTCCGCCACCAAATACCTGGGCGGCCATAGCGACGTGGTGCATGGTGCACTTGTAATGAATGACGCAGGTATGGAAGAGCGTTTGCGCTTCATACAGAACAGTTGCGGCGCAGTTCCCGGGCCGCATGATTGCTGGCTCGTATTGCGTGGCATAAAGACACTACATGTGCGCATGCAGCGTCACTGCGAGAATGGCGAAGCAATAGCACGCTACCTGCGCGCACACAAGAAAGTTGGCAAAGTGCTTTGGGTAGGTTTTGAAGACCATCCCAACCACGATATTGCTAAAAAGCAGATGCGCGGTTTTGGCGGTATGATCTCCTTCACGCTGAAGAATGACAGCATTGAAGAAGCCGTAAAAGTGCTGAAGTCGACAAAACTATTTGCACTTGCAGAATCACTTGGCGGCGTAGAGTCACTCATAGGCCATCCGGCAACAATGACACATGCCTCTATTCCACGCGAAGAAAGATTGAAGAATGGTTTAGTTGACTCGCTGATTCGCCTGAGCGTTGGCATCGAAGATGTAGATGATCTTATAGACGATCTGAAGCATGCGATAGGGTAAACCCCAAACCCCTAAAGGGGCTTAACTGGGGGATGCAACTTCAACCTTCGATCATTATCCAGAGATCAGAGTTCTCAATAAGTATAAAGGCCCGCGCAACCGCGGGCCTTTATACTTATGCTCTATAAAAATGAGCATAGCGATTTATTCGTAGCTGAAATATCCGGATAAAGCACTCCCCCTTTAGCGGCCGGGGGTGACTATATACGTCTCCACATCCTTCTTCGTTATCTTCTTGTCAGAAAGGATAATAAGCCGTTCCACCACATTGCGTAGCTCCCGGATATTACCTGTCCAGTTGAAGGCCTGCAGGGCAGCGATTGCCGCAGGCTCTAACTCTTTTAACGGTTGCTTGTAGTCTTCACTTATCTCCTTCATGAAGTGGGTGATCAAAGCAGGTATGTCATCTCTACGTGCATTCAGCGAGGGCACCTGTATGAGTATCACACTTAAACGGTGGTAGAGATCCATCCTGAATTTTTTGGCCTCTACTTCTTCCATCAGGTTTTTGTTGGTAGCGGCTATTACTCGCACATCTACCTTTATCTCTTTCTCACCACCTACGCGGGTTATTTTGCCCTCCTGTAGCGCACGCAGCATCTTTGCCTGTGCATCATGGCTCATATCGCCTATCTCATCCAGGAAGAGGGTGCCGCCATTAGCCTGTTCAAACTTACCCAGCCGCTGCTTGATAGCAGAAGTGAACGAGCCCTTCTCGTGGCCAAACAATTCACTTTCTATAAGTTCAGATGGTATCGCAGCACAGTTCACCTCTATCAGAGGCCCGTTTGCACGGTTGCTGAGTTCATGTATTCTACGGGCTACCAGTTCCTTACCCACACCGTTCTCCCCGGTTACCAGCACGCGGGCATCGGTTGGCGCTACTTTCTTAATGGTTTCCTGTATGCGGATCATCCCCTCACTCTCACCGATCATTTCATTACCGCGCGATATCCGCTTGCGCAGTTGTCTTGTCTCTGAGACAAGGCTCTTTTTATCCATTGCATTGCGCACTGTTATTAGCAAGCGGTTCAGATCAGGTGGTTTAGAGATGTAATCATATGCACCCTTTCTCACGGCATCTACGGCTGTTTCTATATTACCGTGCCCTGAGATCACAATGAATGGCGTATCCGGCCGTTCTTCGCGGGCCAGTTGCAATACCTCCAGGCCGTCCTTTTTAGGCATTTTTATATCGCAAAGGATACAGTCGTAGCTGTTCTCCTTTATTTTCTTTATGCCTTCTTCCCCGTCGGTTGCCTCATCCACCACAAACCCCTCAAAGGTCAATATCTCAATCAGCGCTTTGCGGATCGCTTTTTCATCGTCTATAACCAGTATGTTTTGAGCCATGTTTAAAGGTAAAGGTTAAAAGTAAGAAGCAAAATAGTCACCGTATTTTTTTCATAGAGTTCCTTTTTAATTATTTTTTGCCCTTCTTACCGGGCGTTGGCTTTACAGCTTTTATTTTTTTCACTTCCATATCAAAATCACTTTCGTAAGCATTTACCTGGGTTTTATGGTATTTTTCATATTCTTTCTCTGCTTTTTCTATTGCTAACTGATGAGATACTTTACCGGCATGTTTTAATATTTCCCTGTCATTTAAGGAAAGGAAACCATGCAGCTTTTCTATCCAGTCTTTCATATACATTGGTATTCTCCGCATAGCTTGCCCTTCCGCAAATACAAGATATTGCTCCGTTAAATTATTCAGCGCCAATAGTTCTTCTTCGTTCAAATAATTTTTAGCTATCGTCACATCTTGTTTTCCTGGTTTTACTCCTCTCCATGAGGTCAAGCCCATATTAGGTTTCCCGCTATCGGCTCTTTCTGATACTATCTCGGCTGCTGTTTTCCCGGTAATAGCCCAGTGCATTTTATTCTGAACGGTTTGAAAAAACAGGATACTGGTTTCAAGGGTTGGGTCATAGTCAGCACTGGTGGCGTAGATATCGGTTATCTTCTGGTAAAACCTCCTTTCAGAAGTTCTGATATCCTGAATACGCCTCATCAGCTCTTCGAAATAATCAAATTGCTGATGAGGGTTTTTCAGGCGTTCATCGTCCATCAAAAACCCCTTTACGATGTACTCTTTTATATGCTGTGTAGCCCATTGCCGAAACCGGGTAGCAATGTTTGATTTTATCCTATAACCAACAGAAATAATGGCATCAAGATTGTAATATTTTTGATTGCGCTCTACAGTTCTTTCACCTTCTTTACGAACTTGTAAGAAATCCTTACAAGTTGCGGATTCGATCAATTCCCCCTCATCAAAAATGTTTTTCAGATGAATGGTTATATTTTGAGGTGTTGTCTGAAACAATTCTGCCATTAACTTTTGGGTAAGCCAGACAGTTTCATTTTCTAAGCGAACATCTAATTTTGTCTGGCCGTTTTCAGTCTGATAGATTACTATTTGCGAATTAGTTTCCATCTGCCAATTTAAATATAATTCCGGGGAAATTGCCCGGTGCTAATGAAAGGGTATTGGTTTACATTTTCGGATACGGTATTTCATTATCTGCAAACCATTTTTTTCCGGCATCTGTTCGGAAAAACCCATTATTTTTAACTCCCGGTATACTTACTGCCGGAATATGGAAGCAGTTTATCAAAAAGGCAAATAGCACTATTTCGCCATTTTTACCGCATGTTTCCAATTGCGAATGCACCGCATTTGTAATTGAAATCAGGAAGTATTGGCTTGTAAAATCGTCAAAAACCTGCAACTTTGTCATACAAAATAAACAGGCACTCGTTTTGCATATATGTATGTACATCCATTTTTAAAAAAGGATTAAATTTATGGCAAAGACAATTTTCCACGCCGCAGATAAAAGAGGCCACGCCAAGCACGGCTGGCTCGATGCACATCATTCATTCAGTTTCGCCAACTGGTACGATCCCAATAAAGTACATTTTGGTGAATTGCGTGTACTCAACGATGACATCATAGACGCAGGCATGGGCTTCGGCAGGCACCCGCACGACAATATGGAGATCATCACCATAGTGCTGGACGGTAAGCTGGAACATAAAGACAGCATGGGCCACACACAGCAGATAGTGCCCAACGAAGTACAGGTAATGAGCGCCGGCAGCGGTGTAACCCACAGCGAGTACAACCCCGACCCTACCAATAAAACCAATCTGTTGCAGACATGGATATTCCCCAACAAGGAGAATGTAACGCCACGCTACGACCAGAAAATGTTTCTGCCGGAAGACCGTGTGAACAAACTCCAGACCATCGTATCACCCATGGATAACGACGATGAAGGAATGAAAATACACCAGGATGCCTGGATATACCGCACCACGCTGGATGCAGGCAAGAGCATTACACACTCATTCCGCAACAAGAATAATGGCGCATACATATTCCTCATCGATGGCAAGGTGAATGTTGGTGATCAGGCACTCAACAAAAGAGACGCCCTGGGTATCAGCGAAGCAGACAGCTTCGAAATAAAGGCCGATGCAACAAGCGATATACTGATATTCGAAGTACCGATGGTCTGATAGTACGGAAAGCCGGGGATAAAGAAACTTTGCGCCTTCGCGCTTTGTGGTTAAATCCCCGGCTTTCCTTATTTTTATAAAAACATTGGTTATGGATGCAGTCACAAAACACTATACCAAGGGCAACCTGACAGTGGTCTGGAGATCTGCCCTCTGCCAGCACTCCTGCATTTGCTGGAAAGGACTGCACGAGGTGTTTAACCCAAAAACAACCCCATGGATAAACATGGATGGCGCCGAGGCAGACCGCATAGCAGAGCAGGTAAAAAAGTGCCCCTCGGGAGCGCTTAGTATTGAGATCAAAGAGCAATAGAGCAGTTGGATAATAACGGAACAATAGAATGGCTTAGACAGCGCCTGCAGCAACCCCTCCCTGGCCGCAGCGGGCAGGAGCGGATGATCGGACGTGTACTGGCGCATCCCATAAAGGTGCCCGAAAATGCCAGGCCCAGTGCAGTGTTATGCTTACTTTTCCCTGTAAATAATGAGCTGCACATGCTGCTCATGAAAAGAAGGGAAGACAATACCGCGCACAGCGGCCAGGTGAGTTTCCCGGGTGGTAGCTACGAGACCACTGATGCAGATTTTAAGGCAACTGCACTCAGAGAGGCGCAGGAAGAAGTAGGCATAGTTTCGTCAGACGTAGATATTCTCGGCGCCCTCACCCCACTTTACATTCCGGTCAGTAATTTCAATGTATATCCGTTCGTTGGGTATTCTGCTCAAAGACCGCAATATAATCTTAGTCTTAACGAGGTGTCGTATACCATCGAAGTACCGGTAGATAAACTGCTTCACCCAGCGCGGAAAACAATTACCGATGTGAGATCACCTGTTATGCCCGATGTGATCAGAAATGTAAATGCATATAAGCTCGATGATGGCACCATCATCTGGGGCGCAACAGCTATGATCATCAGTGAGCTGGAGACAATACTGTCAGAGGCTGTGCAATAGACATCTACTTCACCATAAAAGAAATTGCCAGCATATTTGACGAGCGTACTACTTCGCCATGATCTTTGGCTGGTATCCATGCCGGCATTTTCTTTGCTATATTCACCGCTTCGGCATCCAGGTCACTGTCATTGCTGGTGCGCAGTATTTCTGCCGCGCCCACATGTCCGTCCTTTTCAACTATGAAAACAACGATCGCATTTGCTGTGCCACTACCGCCGGCATGTTTCACATGAATGTGCTGTTTGATAAACCGGTCAAGGCTGTCGCGGCCTGGCCCGAAGTATGCAGGTTTTTCGGGATGTTCGTATACCCCTGCAATATTGGTTTGTGGCGGCGCGGCCGCAGTGCCTTTTGCTTTGGATTGCGCAGTTTGCGCCCGCGCATTTCCGACCAGAAACAGGCAAACTATGATGAACAAATATCGCATCCTGAGGTTTTAAATTAAAGCAGCAAAAGTAAATTAAAGCCCTAATATAAAGCTTGTCAGGTTATCTTCCGTGTTAAGATCCAATTTTTTGCGGAGCCTGTACCTGGCAGTCTTTACGCTATCTGGCGAAATGTTAAGAATTGCTGCCATTTCTTTAATTGACAGTTGAAGTTTTATGAGCGCGCATATTTTAAGATCATTCGGACTGATCGTTGGATATGCCTGTTTCAGCCGGTCATAAAAGTGTTTATTGATGCTTTCAAAGTAAATATTGAAATCAGACCATTCCTTATCCTGGTTCAAACCCTTGCTGATTATCTTCTCCAGTTTATGGTCCTTACCAAATGACTTGTCTTCGTCCAGCCGCTCTTTGAGTTCCAGCAGTAATTCGCTTTTCTGCAACATCTGCAGCGTCATAGCGCTTAGCTGGCTCTCTTTAAATTCCAGCTCCTGCTGCATTTGCTGCTCCTTGTAGATCTTCTGTTCTTCAATAAGCTGCCTTTGTTCTTCGGTGGCTTTTATCAGCGCTTCCTTTGTTTTCAGCAGTAATTTATCGCGCCGGTTTATTCGCCGCTGACCATACACTATCGCGCCGGAGAGTATGAGCAAAGTACCAATGCCACCCCACAGTAGCGAATTGGTGAGTACCGTGATCTCTTTTTCCTTTTGCAGCAATGTGAGCGCGCGGTCTTTTTCCGCCACGTCAAACCGGATCTCCATCGCCTTTACCTCCTTCTGCTTGTCCCACGAATAAATACTGTCACGGGTTTGTACCAGCTTCTCCTGGTAGATCATGGCCTGCTGGTAGTTGCCGGTCTCTTTATATAAAGCCAGCAGATGGCTGATGGCTTTAAGGCTGAATGCCTTATCTGTTAGTGTTGATGCTATACTGGCTGCCTGTAAATAATACCCTTCTGCCGCGCGGTGATCGTTACGAAAAGCAACCGACCACTCACCAAGTCCCAATAACGCCCATACCTGCGCCTGTCTGTTACCGGTACTGTCCGCTAGCCGTTTTGCCCGGGCATACATATCCAGGCTTTCTTTGGCCTTCTTGAACCCTGTCTCCAGGTTGGCCACCTGTATATATGCACCCGGTAGATAAGTGAGGTTGTTATTACGCAGGTGCTCTGCTAAAGCCAGCCGGTGGAAAAAGGCTGAAGAATCAGGCATTTGCAGGCTGGCATAAGCCACGCCCAGGCTGTTATAGATCATACCCCTATAGCCGGCAGTATCCTTATCTTCCCTGAAACCCGGTAATGCCTCTTTGCTCAAAGTTATTGCCTCCCGGTATTGTCCCTGCCTGCTCTTGATGGTGCTTACCAGTTGCAGGCACCGTGACCTCCCTTCCAATGCACGGGCAGGGTATTGCCGTTCCAGCTTTTTGTATTCATTCATAGCCCGGAAACAATAATCAAGACCCTTGCTATAACTTACGCTATAGTAGCAGATGCCCATATACAGCAATGCCTGCGCCTTGTCTGCGGTATCATGCTCCGTTTCTGCCTCTATATATGCCTGCCCGAAGTATTGCAGTGCAGCCGTATCATTGTCAAGCACTAATGCCGCCCAGCCCTTTTCTAAAAATGGCTGTGCTTTGCCGGCAATACAAGCTCTGCTCACAGGCAATATCACTAATAATAAAAAACAGGTTTTCTTTAAAAGACGTAAGATCATAACTGTGATGCCTGTTTTCCGATAACCGGTAACAGTAAATTTAGTACTTCCCTTAGAACTTATCTTCATCTTCCTCAATGCAACAAGGGCTCACCCGTAGGCAAGCCCCGCCGCAACAAACTACTTGCCTTACTTCAAAAATTTACCTTTCATCGTGTTCCCACCTCCCGTCACCTCAACAAAGTACATTCCCTTCGCCAGGTCCGACACATCCAGCTCCAGCCGGTCTCTATGTATTGTCACCGACTCTCTTTTAAGCGTTCTTCCAAGTGCGTCCGTTATAGTCAGCGATACATCCTTTGCGTTTTGCTTTCCCGGCATTTCTATATACAACCGGTCGTCTGCAGGCACCGGGAAGCATTTGAGGTAATGATAGGATATAGGGGCAGTGGCTATTTCGGTGGGGCCTGCGTGGCCGATATCATCAACTAGGAAGCGGGTGCCATAATGTAAAACAGAGTCGGTATGCAGCAAAAATTTCAGAGTAAGGTATGAAGGGGTATCCGCGCTGTAATAAGTGAGTGGAACTGTCGCAAGGGTCCAGCCGGTTGTCGCGCCGCCGAATGTTGCGTCGGCATTGGCAACAGTGAGACCGTCTTCGTCTTCAAGCGTGATCTGTACCGCACCCTCATCTCCCATCTCTGGAAATAACTGGTAGAAAAAAGTAAATGCATAGACCCGCTCTGTAAAATGTATGCGCTGGTCGGCGAATGTATCAAAGTTGTACTGCACCATTTTCGCATTTCCGCCATACCGGTCAGTGCAATAGCCTGCCACCCGCATCTCAAAAGCATAGCTGCCAGTGTGCGCCTCGGTGGTAGCAAATGACAAACTGTCAAAGCCAAATGCTAAGCACGTTGAATCAACGGGTATTGCGATCAGGTATATTGGCAGCCAGTTTGCTGCCTTTCCCGGGGAGTCAATCGATTCAAATCCGGGATTTAGAAGTTGAGCTTGCGCCTGGGAGAAAAATAAAATTGCGGCAATGATCATCAAGGGTTTTTTCATATGTCTCGTTTTGTGTGCAGGTATTGCACGGGTTAACTGATATGCAAATTTACCACCACCACACGCCCTTTTGCAAGTTTTTCAGGTAGACATGAGGTGTACAAAACCCCGGAAAGGCCATACCGCAGGTATACTTTCAGCCATTTCCATCGGTATCAGCTCAGATAACAAAATTGATCAAATGAATTTTCTGCCTGAGCGCTATGCACTCATCCATACAAACACAAAAGCCGGCATCAGCCAGCTTTCGCAAAAAACACACTTTTAGGTTTTAACTTCTGACCTTTAACTTAAAAATTACATATTTCTCCTGTACTGCCCGCCAACTTCAAATAGCGCCTTAGTGATCTGCCCCAGCGAACAATACTTCGCAGTTTCCATCAGCGCCTCAAAAATGTTCTCGTTGTGCACTGCCTTTTGCTGCAACTGGTGCAGCATATCTGCGCTGCGGTCCTCATTCCGCTTCCACAAGTTCTGCACCGTCTGTATCTGGAATTCCTTCTCTTCCGTTGTAGACCGTATCACCTCTGACGGTATGACAGTTGGCGAACCTTTCGAACTCAGGAAGGTATTCACACCCACTATCGGAAACTCGCCTGTGTGTTTCAGTGTCTCATAGTAAAGACTTTCTTCCTGTATTTTGCCGCGCTGGTACATGGTCTCCATTGCTCCCAGCACACCACCACGCTCTGTTATGCGGTCAAACTCCGCCAATACTGCCTCTTCCACCAGGTCGGTCAGTTCTTCAATTATGAACGACCCTTGCAGCGGATTCTCATTCTTAGCAAGGCCCAGTTCCTTATTTATGATCAGCTGAATGGCCATCGCCCTGCGCACACTTTCTTCGGTTGGCGTGGTTATAGCCTCATCATAGGCGTTGGTGTGCAGCGAGTTACAATTGTCGTAGATCGCATACAATGCTTGTAGTGTTGTGCGTATATCGTTAAAGTCTATCTCCTGCGCATGAAGCGATCGGCCCGATGTCTGGATGTGATACTTCAGCATCTGCGAACGCTCGTTGCCGCCATACTTTATCTTCATGGCCTTCGACCATATGCGGCGGGCCACCCGGCCTATCACACTATACTCAGGGTCTATACCGTTGCTGAAGAAGAAAGAAAGGTTCGGTGCAAAATCATCAATATGCATTCCGCGGCTTAGGTAGTATTCTACAAACGTAAAGCCGTTGGATATCGTAAATGCCAGTTGCGAGATCGGGTTAGCGCCCGCCTCAGCTATATGGTAGCCGCTAATAGATACCGAATAGAAATTCCGCACTTTCTGATTGATGAAGTACTGCTGCACATCACCCATCACCCGCAGAGAGAATTCTGTGGAGAAGATACAGGTGTTCTGTGCCTGGTCTTCCTTCAGTATGTCTGCCTGCACGGTGCCGCGCACTGCCTGCAGTGTATCTTTCTTTATCTTTTCATACACATCGGCCGGAAGCACCTGGTCGCCGGTCACACCCAGCAGCATCAGGCCCAGTCCGTCATTGCCCTCCGGTAATACACGTTCTGCCGTAGGCGTTACACCTCCCTCTCCTTTGGAGAGGGCCGGGGAGAGGTCATAAGCTGGCCGTTGCAATCCCTTTTCCTTATATATGGCATCTATCTTCTTGTTCACTTCTTCCTCCAGCCCGTTCGCCTTTATATAGATCTCGCACTGCTGATCTATTGCCGCATTCATAAAGAACGCAGTTATAGTCGGTGCCGGACCGTTTATCGTCATCGACACCGATGTCTTGGGATCGGCGAGGTTAAAGCCGCTGTATAATTTCTTGGCATCATCAAGGCAGCACACACTCACACCAGAGTTGCCCACCTTGCCATAAATATCTGGCCTATGATCAGGGTCCTGTCCATAGAGTGTCACACTGTCAAACGCTGTGCTGAGCCTCTTCGCCGGCAGTCCGCGAGATACATAATGGAAGCGTTTGTTGGTACGCTCAGGGCCACCCTCACCGGCAAACATACGTGCAGGGTCCTCACCCTCACGCTTGAACGGATATATACCCGCCGCATATGGAAACTCACCCGGGAAATTCTCCAGCAGCGCCCATTGCAGTATCTCGCCCCATGCCCTGAAGCCCGGCACCGCTACCTTTGGTATCTGCAGGTGAGATAGTGATTCAGTATGCGTCTTTATCTTCAGCTCCTTGTCGCGGACTTTGTAAGTATAGTAGTCACCGGTATATTGTTTCTTCTTGGCGTCCCAGTTTTCTAACAGGTGTTTGTTCTTAGGGTCCAGGTCCAGCTCAGTCTTTGCATATACTTCCTGCAGTGTCTTTATCAGGCGGTCCTTGTCTTCTATCTTAGAAGCGTTCAGCGTATCTATGGTCATCTTTATGCCATAGAGCTTCTGTGCTATATCACCCTGCGTCTTCGCCCACTGATCGTATTTGCGGTTGTTCTCAGATATTTCGCTCAGGTAGCGGGTACGGTTTGGCGGAATGATGAACACCTTCTCGCTCATCTCATCCGTTATCTTGTAGCTGCTGTGCAGCGGTGCGCCCGTCTTTGTTTCCAGCACATCCATCAGCGCTTTGTACATGGTGTTGGTACCCGGGTCGTTGAACTGCGAGGCAATCGTACCGAACACCGGCATATCATCTGCTTTCTTCTCAAATAGTTTATGGTTGCGCTGGTATTGCTTCTTCACATCGCGCAGTGCATCTGCGGCGCCACGCTTATCAAACTTGTTGATCACCACAATATCTGCGAAATCAAGCATGTCTATCTTCTCGAGCTGGGTCGGTGCGCCAAACTCCGGCGTCATCACATACATGCTCATGTCGCAATGCTCGGTGATCTGTGTATCGCTCTGGCCTATGCCCGATGTTTCCAGTATGATCAGGTCATACTTCGCAGCCTTAAGAATGTTCACCGCATCATGTATGTAGCGCGACACGGCCAGGTTGCTCTGGCGCGTAGCCATAGAGCGCATATACACCCGGTTGTTCCTTATCGCATTCATGCGTATACGGTCGCCCAGCAGCGCGCCACCTGTTTTGCGCTTGGTAGGGTCTACCGATATAATGCCTATGTACTTATCTTTAAAATCCAGCAAAAACCTGCGCACCAGCTCATCCACCAGCGAGCTCTTACCCGCGCCACCCGTACCGGTAATACCCAGTACAGGTACCTTAGATAATGCAGCTTGTTCTTTCACCTTCTTCAGTGCAGCTTGCGTCTCCGGCAGATCGTAATAATTCTCTGCTGCCGATATCAGCCGCGCTATCGATTTCACATCCTTCTCCGCCAGGTGGCCCGGCTCCCCGTTCAGGCGGTTGCCTGTCGGAAAATCGCTCTTCTCCAGCAGATCATCTATCATACCCTGCAGCCCCAGCGAACGGCCATCATCAGGCGAGTAGATGCGCGTGATGCCGTAGTCTTCCAGTTCCTTGATCTCGGTAGGAAGTATCACACCGCCGCCGCCGCCGAATATTTTTATGTGTCCACAGCCCGCCTGTTTCAGCAGGTCATACATGTATTTGAAGTACTCCACATGCCCGCCCTGGTAACTGGTGATAGCTATAGCATTGGCATCTTCCTGTATGGCGCAGTCCACCACGTCCTGCACACTGCGGTCGTGACCCAGGTGAATCACCTCTGCCCCGCTCGCCTGCATGATGCGGCGCATGATATTGATAGATGCATCGTGGCCATCAAACAATGAAGCCGCAGTGACCAGGCGTATTTTATTCTTTGGAGAATAAGACATATGAAAAATATATTGAAATCCGGCTGCAAAGTTACGAAGATAGCCGCAACCCTGCACCATAAATAGGATACCGGTTTTCGCGCCCGTAGTGGCTGAAAATCTTCAGCCCTAGATAACCATGGGGAAAAGAAGGGGTTGGGGTCCGGGCTTAACTGCTGCTATCAGTGCCTGTGGCTATGGCACACTTGTGCCGGCGGTTCATTATTCTGCAAGCTCAATAGTAGCTTTCTCCCTGAGCCCTGCCGAAGGGCGAATGTTGGGGCTTCTATGGAAATCCAATCAGGGACAAGTCATTTCTTTTCAAATAGAGAATGTCAAAGCCTCGGGTTAACTCAGTTGCAATTTCCCAAACTAATGCGATTATCTATTCTGAAGCTTGCAAATGCACTTTTAGTGAATGCGTCTCGGGTTCGAGTACCAATGGGTTCACCTGTTCGGACAGGCTTCCAATTTCGGAAGCCTGTCCTTTTTTTAATCCTTCTAAAAGCCCGTCAGGGTTGCATATTACACGGGCAGCCTCGTTAATTCTTGTGGTTCGATAAGATTTATTTTCATAAACCAATTTCTCAGGGTACATCGAACCAATCAGCTTTTGCTTAGTAGATAACGTTGATCTCTCATAGTAGTTCGGCAAGTCACGCAGTACCTTTGTCGCTGTGCTGATGTACGCCATCAGGTTATCATCTACCTTACTCAAGTCATATTTCTTTTTGGTAAGCTTCTCTATTTCAGGTTCGTAGAGGTTTTTAATCTCCCTGTAATCCAAAGAGGTTATTTCATCATCAGACATTTTACGCAATGCGTTGGTTATCCTTGCTTGGTTCTTCTCTATAGCCTCGTCTATGTCTTTTAAGCTAATACTCTTATGCTTCCCTGCCTTTTTATAATAATCGGCAGCAATACCCTCGAAAAGTGAAATTTCTTCTTCATAGGTGCTGAATTTTTTCAGTTCCGAAAAAAAGTGGTCATTGGCTTCTTCTGCCTTGTATCTTTCCCCACATTTACTCGTACAATGATAATAGAAGTATTTACCGCTCCTTCCTGTAGAGGCACTGCCTGTTAACTTGTTACCGCATTTACGGCAGATTAAAAAGCCCCTCAATGGCAATTCAGCTTTACCCGTTTGTACGGATGCCTGTTTTCTTTTCTTACCATCTAATACATCCTGTGCCTCATAAAACAGCCCTTCGGAAATTAACGGCTCATGTATCCCTTTTACCATCATTGCTTCCTCATCTTTGTAGGCAGGAACATAAAGCTTCCCCATGTAAACGGGGTTGCGAAGCAGGTAGAAAATATTGCTTCTACCCACCTTTAGCCCTTTTTTGACCGCTACTCGCCAAAGGTCTTTTACGTTATTGATACCATTAGCTACTTCTTCAAAAAGCCATCGTACCAAATGAGCATCATTTCCCGGCACAATGATCGGCCTGTTCATGTCGTTGCGTACATTCTTGTAGCCTTTAGGTGCAGTCGTACAATATCTGCCGTCCTTCATAGCCCTGCGCATCCCGGCAATTACATTTAGTGAGCGGCGGTCATTCTCCACTTCGGGCGCAGCAAGATAGAATGCCAGCATTATTTTGTTTTCGGGTACGGATAAGTCCAGCGGTTGCTCCATAGCCTGTGGCTCTACTCCGAGTTTGTGCAGCGTATTTATCATGCCATAGGCATCTCCTGCGTTACGGCTAAACCTATCCCATTTCAGGAACAATAGTAGGTCAACGGCTTTTTTGTTCTTTTTAAGGTAGGATAATAACTCATTAAAAGCAGGCCGCTCGAATGTTTTAGCCGAATGGTCTTCTTTGTAAAAGCCAACTACGGTGATGTTGTGCTGCTTACAATAATTCCGCAGTCTCTCTTCCTGATGCGCAAGGCTGTAACCCTTTTCTGATTGTTCTTCAGTGCTAACCCGCACGTAAATAATGGCGTTCCTCATTGTCATCATTTTGATTTTCTGTTAGTGGTATTATAATACACGCTTGCTGATTAATAAAGTATTCATCGTAAGTAAGTTCAACAAGTTTATAAAACCAATCCCTTATCAGTAGTATATCTTCATCAGTATATTTCTTGCCCCTACATTTCAGCAGTTCCCTGCACTTTGCTAAAGGCATCTGATCTTCTGCTTCTACTCCGACACTATCGATTTTCCCTCTAAATGGGATGATTTTATTCTTCTTCTCTTTTCTCATGGCTAAGTTACAACTACTTGATTATCAATGTGGTTATATTTTTCCTTATGGGGTCTTTTTAACTTTTTATTCGGCAACATTTACTTGATGCAAAAAGGCTTTCGCCTTCCTGCATCAAGCAATTATCAGCATGAATATTTAGTTCTGTTCATCTTCCTCCTCATCGTCTTCCTCCTCCTCATAATCATCTATAAGATTTTCAATTTCATGGATTGTGTCCCTTTCATCTTTTTCATAAGCAATCTCCAGGGTGAGGCAATTATTCTCTGCATCAGTTCCGATGATCTCGTGGGAGAGTTCATTTTCAATTAGCAGGTCAGCTACTTCCATCAGTATCCCAACAGGCACTTCTATTTCTTTTTTCACAATTACTGTCTTCATTTTGTTTTGTTTTTTAGTTGTTTAAAATTCATCTTCTTTCTTTGCAGCCTCAGTTAAGAGGCGGCTCCCGTGCTTTATTTCCCATATTTGCCGTTTCTATTTTGAAAAATCAAGGTTGTGAAACCTAACTTTTGGTACGAGGTCTGCCAGTTGAAACCTTAAAGCGATTAGCTTAACTTTTGTGTCCCTTTTAAAGCCAAGCCGAATACTTTTATCACATACGCTTATTATTTTCTCTATCCTTTGTTGCTGTGCTTTTATTTCATTTTTCAGCGGGTAATTGTGCGGCATGTATTTAAAGTTCCATGCGTCCATCATAGCTATCAACGCCTTATTTATAGTTATCAAAGTCTTGCGTTCAACTATTGAATTATCAAAATGAAGCAGGTTTTCTATTATGCACAGAAACCGAACACTTACCCATTTTACCTTTTCCAAATCTGAACCGTACCAGTATTTCTTTGGATACTGAAACATTTCGGATGTCTTATAGTTGTCTTGCACATAGTCGGCAATTTCGTCAATCAATTCTGAGCGAACCCATTCGTAAGGTTTTTCTTCAACCTCGGTATCATCGAAGCGTTTAGAGTTTCCTTTGGTCTTATCTTCTTCCCTACGTTTAGCGTTATATGGCTCTGGTATGGTTTGTTGGTTGGTAGGGTTTCTAACGTTAAACGGTATCTTATCCGGTAATTGCTCATCATTGAATGACTCCCGCTCAACGTTGTTTGAACGGTCTATCTGTTCCTCATCGGTGTCTTCCCCATCAAGTTCTATTGCGGTTAACGGTTCGCTGCCGTTTAACGCATTCGATGGTTGTGCGCCCCGGCTGTAAAAGGCTGCCTGCTTACAGGTATCGGAGCAGTATTTTTTAGTGCGTCTTTGAGTTTGCATGGACGTTCCGCAATGCAAACAATTTTTTATAAAATCTGTCATATTGAAATTTTTGGTTAACTAATTTTCATTATTCGTCTTCATCTTCATAATCGTTGTTACCTGCATCGCTATTATGGGTATTACTACTTTCCGATTCATGTCGGTAATAGCTATAATCAGACATAAGCGTTTTAAGGTTATTTAGTGCTTTTTTATGCCGGGTTAGTTTTGGGTTCGTGGTTGTCCTGATAAGCATGGTGTTCTCATGCTCGTTTATTCCTTCAACCTGAAAAGGAATATCGTTGTTAAACAGGATGCCCATTACATCCATTACTACATTCACATTTACAGTGTGAGATTTCATTTGCTTTGCATTAGTCTTTACCATATTTCCGATTTTGGTACAAAGCTCCGACCGATTTTTGCGGTGGGATGCCCCTATTGGTGTACCTATCTTTGAGAATTTTTGGCAACAAAAAAGCCATCCTTTTACAGACGGCTGAACCTATTTTTAGCGATAAACGGTAACTGGTGTTACGTTAAACGGTATAAACGTTAAACGCTAAAAGCCCCTATAACACTGATTTCGCAGCGTAATTGAATAAAAAATGCCGACTTTTTATAGTCGGCTAAATATTCTTACGTTAAACGGAACAGCCGTTTAACGGTAACAGGGATTACCCTTGATCATTTTTATATTTCTTGCGTTCTCCGAACGGTAATTCGTTGATAGCCCTATTTATCTCTTCGTCAATCATCTTTACCGCACTGTCTAAGCCTAAGTCCACAAAATAAGGACGGATGAATTTTAAATCAGTTATAAGCTGGTTATCCTTTTTATAGTTCGGCATTTGCAGGTATTTCTTATAAATATCAGAGTTCTGAACGGTAGTAAATTTTGTACCTGTTAGCAGATGAATAAAACGGGCTATTCCGCTGATCGAACTGCTATCCCGGCCTTCTATACCTAAAGATGCTTTCAGAAAGTAATAAATGGCAAGTAGCTGGCGGGCTTTGGTCATGCCCTTATCGGGTTCATCTGCTATACTAACAGGAGCGTTTAAGGTAACGGCGGGCACATTGTCCCCATGATCTTGTAAATACAAATAATGCCTTGAATTATAAAGCAGCCTTTGGCAGCTATTAATAAACCATTCTATCTCATCGGGTGTTAACCGCTGCTCCCCCGGTTTTATAACATCAGAATCTTCGGCACTTAGCAAAAACTTTATAACCATTACTCTTTCAAAATCGAAATATTGAAAAAATTGTTGCCTTGCATAAGGGTTCAGGTTCGCCCGGTATTTTTTCAGCAATTCATCTTCTAAGGTTACATATTTTTTATAATCCTTTTCATCATTCGTTTTTGCAAATTCACTTATATAACCTAAGGCTTGCAGTAAATGTTCCGTTAGCTCAATTTTTTGATTAAGGGGATAATGGCTTAACATTTCATCATATTCCTGGCTAAACTTCTGTATAAGTCTAATGGGAAACTGATGCCGGGGTATTGATAATTCTCTATTCTGTTCTTGTGACATTCGGCAAAATTACCGAAAAGACAATTGAGACAAGTCCCAGATCAAGGTATTTTAATTCTGATTCGCCCGCCTATTAGATTTCAGTCAGATTATGTCGAGATAATTTGAATTCCTGTTGATTACAGTATGAAAACCTCCGTTCATCACAATTACTACAGATTTCCTCGTGTATAAGTTTTATACATGACGGGCTTGTCATGTATAAAAAATAGCCTTATTTTTGCATGACAAAGAGGTCATTCATAAACATTATACATGAAGAAGATAAACGAAGTAGATACCGAAAAGGCTTTTAATGACTTGCCTTTTTTGCCACCAGCAAAGGAAAAGATCGAGACAATCAAGGTATTACGCCAATTGGTTAAATCGTCTGTAGCATTGGCAGAATTAAAGGGACTTGCAAATACCCTTCCCAATCCCAACATACTATTAAATGCCATCATTCTAAAAGAAGCGAGAGCCAGTTCTGAAATTGAAAACGTCATAACAACGCAGGATAAATTGTATCAGGCATTATCGGCAAAAAACACTCAAATAGATTCTGCAACAAAGGAAGTGCTGCGCTACCGTGAGGCTACGCTATTTGGGTTTCATTTCATTCAAAAGAGAGGCTTTTTAAATACGAATGCTATAATTGAAACTCAAAAAGTATTGGAAGAAAACAATGCCGGAATCCGTAAACTACCCGGTACCGCATTAAGAAATGCTGCAACAGGAAAAGTTATATATACTCCGCCGGATGATTATGATACCATACTCCGCCTAATGAAAAATCTGGAAGAATACTTAAACGAGGATGATGATATTTCACCATTGATTAAACTGGCGGTTCAGCACTACCAGTTCGAGAGTATTCATCCATTTTATGACGGCAATGGACGAACAGGGAGAATCATTAACGTACTATACCTTATCCTGCATAATCTACTTGAAAGCCCTATTCTTTATTTAAGTGCCTACATCATTGATAACAAAGCTGATTATTACCGGCTATTACAGGAAATACGCCTGAAGGATAATTGGGAAGAATGGATATTATACATACTAAGAGGAGTAGAGGTTACCGCAAAAGAGACCATTAATCAGGTTCAGGAAATAAACAAGCTTTTTATACGGACACAAGAAAAAGTGAAGATCGAAGCTGAAAAATCATATAATAAGGAATTGTTAGAGCTTTTATTTGAACACCCTTACAGCAAAATTGATTACCTGATTGACAGGCTTAAAATTTCAAGGATTACCGCATCTAAATATCTTAAAGAGCTTGAGAAATTAGGCATATTGCAATCGAAGAAGGTTTGGAAGGAGACATTATATATCAATACTGAGCTTTTTGATCTTCTTAAAAAGTAACTTGTTGATTGCAGTAAACAGTAAATGAGATAAACGGTAGCCGTTATTAGGTTAAACTGTACCAGCATTGAACGATAATGGATATTCCGCGTAAAGTGACCCCTCTTTTCCTCGCCAAACTGACCCACCATAGTTAATCCCAAAAATGAGTGAGTTATTTAGTTGCTTCACTGTTACAAATATAGTTTACTTAATCTGTTTCATTTGTGTCATTATCAGTTCTCCGT
>CANJQU010000010.1 GCA_947476485.1 Chitinophagaceae bacterium | reverse complement strand
TCAGCTGCCCCAAAGGGTGCTTTCCTATCTCTTCAAAAACTGCGTAAGGGTATCGCTCCCGGCCTTTCTAATGGAACGGTGAGGTGAGATACCTGGCTTATGTTCGGTTTGCTTGTCATAGTTCTATTTGGATCTCCGCCCTGTGAATCCAGAGGGAGGAGATTCGCCGAGGACAGATTCTCAGCCCCACAGCGCCGCGGCAGACGATCTTCAATTTTGCCTTGTTATGTGATATTACTTTACCTTTTTTCTTCCCCATACCCGGAAAATATGCGGCAGGCTCATGATGGTTTGTTCATCTTTTGTAAAATCTTCGAGCTCGGTGAGCATCCTGTCAACGGAATGCTCATTTGTGATCGCTTCACGGACGAGTGTTTCTTTGATCCGATCCAGAGTTACGTAGGCCATCCATTTTCCGGAGCCGTTATTGAAGCAGGGTAAGACTACATCAAAGCCAATCTGTTCGAGTCCGGCCTGGTGAAACAGCGAAGAAAGGGATGGGCCAATCTCTGCATTGTGGCCGTTAAGCGCCGCAGCAATTGTATAATAACGGACATATTTATTGAATGCCATGTTTTCGGGGTAGCAAAAATGGCCGCTGAAATGTACATCTTCTACTATTACATTTCCTCCCGGCTTAGTGCTTTGTACCATTTTTTGCAGTGCAAGCAGCGGGTCTTTGAGGTGAGATAGCAGGAAGCGAGCATAAGCGGTATCGAACCGGTTACTGTAACTGATGTCGTAAGCGCTCAGGACTTCGAATGAAATATTCTTTGTGCCCGATGCATCTGCGTCCTGCTGCGCAAGAGCAACAATGGTATCATCGAAATCAACTGCAGTAACAGCGCCTTTGTTGCCAACCAGTTCGGCTGCCAGCAGCGCTATGTTGCCGCCACCGCAGCCGAGGTCAAGAAAGGATTGTCCTTTTGATATGCCTTGTGCCTGGAGCAATGACCTGGTGTAAGGATACAAGGCTTCTGAAAGGATATTGAGGCGGCTTTTACCGTCTTTGCCACCGGTTATGATGTATTCGAGATGATCTTTCATAGTAATATAATGGAAAATTAGGAATTATTTTTTTGCTTTACAAATCCTCAACGATGTGATGCGGGAGCAAAACCTGCCGATAGGGTATTTTTATTATCTCAGATGGGAGATCTTGCGTGTGCTTTCTGGCAGTGGTTATTGGGGGTTTTATGGCGATGGTGGCGTAGCCAGTGGGGCTTGGCTCGATAATCCGACCGGTGTAAGCGTGGACAACGCGGGCAATCTATATATAGCTGACAAAGGCAATAACCGAATTCGCAAGACCAGGTTTGAAAATGCAGTGTGGGAGCCTGTCAAACCTTCATTTGAATTACGGTTGTATCCAAACCCCACAGATGGTGTATTGTTTATTTCGAGTGCGTATCGTTGCAGCGGTAACGTAGGCAGGGCATCTATATTATTTTTTGCTTCCTGAAATCTGCATGGAATTTTGATATTTTACTGTTACCTTTGCACCTCGAATTTTGGCGAGGTAGCTCAGGTGGTTAGAGCACAGGATTCATAACCCTGAGGTCGGGAGTTCAAGTCTCCTCCTCGCTACAGAAAGGAAAGTCGGCATTTATGCCGACTTTTTCTTTTGAGCTATTTACAAAACAGAGTTCCCTGAATTATTCAGCAAGCCTACTCAATCGGCACATATCCCATTTTTATGGCGCACACAACGAGGCCGGCCCGGCTATTGACGCCCAGCTTGTCGAACAGGCTGGTTCTGAAGCCTGCTACGCTTCGTTCGGTGATCGCCATTTTATCGGCTATTTCTTTATAGGTGAGATCGGTATGACAGTATTTGAGCAACAGTATTTCTTTTTCGGTAAGCGACGGCATTATGTTGGAATGCTGCAGCCTGTGGTAGAGATTGCTGGATGCTACTTCGGAGAAATAAAGGCCGGTCTCATAGATAGACGTTAGCGCCTTCTGCAGCTCGTGCGGCGGGCTGTTCTTCAATAAAAATCCATTGGCGCCACTTCTGAACATTTTGATTATTGCCAGCTCGTGCTTGTGCATGGTAAGGATCAATGTTTTCATTTCCGGCCATTTCCTTCTTATGTTGTCAAGTGTTTCGTAGCCGTCCCAAACAGGCATGCTGATGTCGGTAACTACAATATCCGGCAGGACCTCGGCGACGGACATTTTTTGAAAGAGCTCCTTGCCATTGCCTGCGACAATGTCTACACTAAAACCTCCAAATCCTGAAATGATCTCCCTTACTCCGTTCAATACAATTTCATGATCATCGGCAATAGCTATCCTAATTATTCGTTCCATCAGTACCAGAGTTTAATGTCAGTATAATTGTACTTCCTTCTGACGGGGCCGATTCAACCTCCAGCGTACCCTGCACAAACCGTGCACGCTGGAACATATTGAGAAAGCCGAGCCCCTTCATGGCATAAACCTTATTTTTATCAAATCCTTTCCCGTTGTCCGAGATCCTCATAATAAAGCGGTCAGGCTCATAAACCAGTGCAAAATTAAGGTTTGTTGCATTAGCATGCTTAATGCAGTTCTGAATAGCCTCCTGGGCAATACGGAAAATATGTATCTCCTTTTCGCCGCTCAGCTCATAAGGGGCGCCGGTAACCTCAAGGCTGCATGAAAGTTTCTTTGACAGGCGCACATTCTCAATTTCTTTTTCGATAGAATCGACAAGGCCTATGTTCTTTACAAAATTGCTGTTGAGGGAATGGCTGATGTTGTGAAGGTTTTCAATTACATCGCCAATTATTTTATTGGTCTTATCGATAAGCACGGCCTGTTCATCGTCTTTGGCGAGGCGTGCGATATTGTACATGCTCATTTGGGCAAAACCAAGAACGGATTTTATATTGTCGTGCAGCTCTTTTGATATCTGGTCCATGGTGTTCTCCTGCTCTTCTATTTTGGCGCGGAGTATGTTGTTCTGGTGATCAAATATCATCTGGCTTTTTTCGAGCTGATACTGGTTCTGCTTATTTTTTTGCACGAGGAGGTATGCGATCAGAAAAAAACCGAACAAGGTGAGCAGTAATGTGCCGGCGACGAATAAAGGAATGACATACTGGTTACTCATTTCCTGGTCATTTTAGGGTAAAGCAAAAATACGGAGGCCATGGCACAATAGGTGATGATGCCAACTACTTCCAGTATCCGATTGATATTTAAAGCCGAGGGTAGCAGTTGCTGTGTAATGTATTCGTACAGCCCCCAGGTAAGAAAGGTAATATTCCAGAAAAACAGTATAATGCTGATGAACCAGAAATGAGGATAAGTGTAAAGACGCAGGGAGTCATACTTCAGGAGCATCCGGAAAAAAGCAAATAAAGACATACCGATTACCGAGACACCTTCAAATAGTAAGAAAAAAGAGCTTAAACTGGCAAGGTGCTGTAAAAATACCAGGTTCAATATACCGAGGATCGTTCCTGATATCCCCAGAAAGATGGCGAAATTATTTTTCTTAAATACATCAACAACATTATTGAAGTACAGGCAAAGCATTATGAATTCGATGATGCTGTAGATGGCGTAGAGGGCGAGATTGTTATGGTATTTGATCGCCATATAAAATGCTGCGCATTCATTTATGAATGCGCAGCATATAAGAATAGCGAGAATATTTGTTGCAAGGTCTTTTTGCCTGAATTTGTAGACGCCGGATATGCCGGCCAGCAACAGTGCGAACAAATAGATATAGTGAGTCATTTTTACTGTAATGCGTCACCTCCGGCAGCTCCTTGTGCGCAGTTTGTTGGGCATGGGGTCAAATGATCAAGAACGAACTGGCTGCCATTTGGTCCGTTAGGTAAGCAATATACATAATTTCCCTGATTGTCGTAGCCGGCGAGTATGATGGTGATAGCCCCGCTTTGCAGACCAGCCCATTTGCCTGTGTTCCCGGCATTCATCCAGGCCGCTGTGTGTGCGAATATTAGCTTCATTGATCTCAGGTTGTTGTTATTCAGATATATTCTTAACGAGTCGGCGTTAACGGTGAACGAATGCAGGTCCGGAGCCTGTTGATTATATCCGGGGTCTTCACCAATGCTGGTAACGAAGCTGGAGATCATCTGGTTGGCAACTTCTTTTGTGATAAACATGGAGCCTGGGTCTCCCATTCTTGCTCCAGAATGGTGCAGGTTGCCTTGGGTTGTCTGGGTAGCTGAAGACGATGCTGTTGTTGGGGTGATGTCTGTTTTTTCCTTTCTACAAGCGGCGATTACACATACCGTTAATAGCAATGCAATAAGTAATTTGCGATTCATAAATTGTTTTTTTTGGATGTTTAGAATGGCTGCAAAGTAGTCAGAGTCTATGGCCTAAATGTGTCCAAAAAGCTCCCTTTTTTATGTTTTTTAAGCTTTAAAGCTGCATTTTTTAAGGTAAAAGGTTTTTATCTGTGAGCTAAAAAGACAAATTGTAGGAGCATAAAATGCATTGTTTTTCAAATATTAATTAAGAATTTTACAATTATCTATCACTAATAGCAAAATGAAGTAAAACTAATGGTTAATGAAAACTAAAACATAACTGTAATAGTTTTAAAGCCTGGTGATATGAAGACCTGCTTAGTTAAGAGAGCGATGATAGTGGATGATAGTAAACTGGATCGGTTTATTGCGGGCAACGTAATAAAACGGGATACGTTTGCGGAGGCGGTAGTAGATTTCAGTTCTGTTCAGGCGGCGCTTGACTATCTGAACACGCTTGTTGATAAGCCTGAATCGTTTCCGCAGATCATCTTTTTGGATATTAGAATGCCTGTGATGGATGGATTTGATTTTATGGATCACTATATAAAGTTGCCCGGGGATGTGCAGAAGCGGTGTAATGTAATAATGATCTCCAGCACCAATTCGCAAGATGATTTTAACCGTATAAGCACCTATCCCGCTGTGCGTTACTTTTTCGAAAAACCGCTATCAGAAAGGATACTGTTCAAGCTGCGATCGAATTTGAATTATGAAGTTACAATGTAGCAATTCAGGGGCTGGTATATATGGAAACGTTCATGTTGATTGGTCAGGCGCTCTCAGCCAGCGCCTGCCTTTTATTCTGTTCACGTGCCTTTTGGGAGACTTGTTTACCGGGATTGCTTAATTGCCTTTGACAACTGTGTTTCGAGTTCCATGATCTTGGGAAGTATTGATTCGTCGCCGGACTCAAAAGAATAGTTGCCCGTCTAGCCGTGCTGCAGCAATGTATAACAATAGATTTCTGAGCGATTATAACCGTTGACCATTTGGGGATAGAGGATGGTTACGCTGTAGGAAAGTTCGTCATTTATCCATTGGGGTTCCAGGCGGCAATCGATAATACCATCAGGCGATTCGATCACTAACTCAATAGGCTCGTTCATATATGCGAAGTTACGGCTTGTGGTTCCAGGAAAGGAGGGAGGGAGTGCAATATTATTTATGCTTTTCGCCAGGAGTACATAAGTCGTTTTATTTGTATATTTTTGAGTCGGGGAGAGCGGCTTTCTCAGCTCTTAAATGTTATAAACAGATATTTTATGCAACTTTCGCAGGATGCACTTAATGAGTTAGTATTAATTCGGAGGAAGATCCACGAAAACCCGGAATTGTGCTATAGGGAATATAAGACGGCAGCCCTGGTGGCAGAGCAGCTAACTAAACTGGGTATTCCGTTTGAAACAGCCGTTGCCAATACGCATACAGGAATTATAGCCACGCTTACAAAGGGCGATGGGCCAACGATCATGTTGCGTGCGGATATGGATGCGCTGCCGCTGAATGAGCAAACGCAGCTCCCGTTCTCATCAAAAACGGAAAATGTGATGCATGCCTGTGGCCACGACGTACATACAACAATGTTGCTGGGATCGGCGATGTTACTGAAGGATGCGGCGTTTTCGGGTACTGTAAAATTTGTGTTTCAGCCGGCAGAGGAGTCGGCGGGTGATGATCCGGAGAAGAAGTCGGGTGGGCAAAGGATAGCAGAGAGTGGTTTACTGGATGGTGTATCTGCTGCAGTGGGGCTTCATGTTCATCCATTGCTGCCAGCGGGTAAAATATCCTATTGCCCTGGGAATGCGCTGGCCAGCGTGGGTAATTTTAAAGTGAAGATAACAGGTAAGGCCGGGCATGCAGGTGCAGCGCCGCATCTGAGCATTGACCCTATTATTGTTGCCAATTTTGCGGTGATGGCTATACAGACCATTGTGTCGCGGAGCATAGATCCTGTGCAGCCGGCTGTGTTTTCGGTGACCGGAATAAATTCGGGAGTGGCAATAAACATAGTACCTGAGGTGGCCACTTTTGAAGGGACGATCAGGGCATTGGACCTTGATGTATACAATACGATCAATGTAAGGCTTAAACAGATACTGGATGGGGTTTGCCTGGCATTTGGTGCAAGTTATGAGCTGGAGTATACGATGAATTATCCCAGCACCTTTAATGATGCAGGGCTGCATAAGCAACTACAGCAGCCTTTGGAGAAAGTATTTGGAGCGGCTAATGTAGTTGAGGTGGCACCGATCATGGGCAGCGAGGATTTTGCGTTTTATTCCAGGCTGATGCCTTCTATGTTCTATTTTATAGGAGCGCAGCATACTACGGATGAAACTTATTTTGTACACCATCCGAAAATGGTGGTGAACGAGGCGTGTATTCCGTTGGGGGCGAAGTTTTTGGCGGAGGCAGCGGTGGCGTTATTGGTGAAGAAATAATAAAAATAAGCTGGCAAATAGGGTTTGTCTATATCGGTATATACAAATTCAGATGTCACTTTTGCATAAATCAATTGGGGACTTCCTACCTTTGCTAACGCTGTTAGGAAAAATACAAACAGAAAAATATGGGAATTGCGGAGAGAAAAGAGCGGCAAAAAAAAAGAGGTGAGGGATAGTATTCTTCAGAGCGCCTGGCAACTGGTGAATGAAGAAGGCTGGCAGAATCTTTCTATCCGGAAGATAGCAGATGCTATTGAATATAGTGTGCCGGTGGTTTATGATCATTTTGAGAACAAAGAAGCAATTCTTACTGTATTTAACCGTCGCGGATTTCAGTTGCTGGCAGATGAACTAAAAACAGCTAAGGCTACAAAGACCGAAGCTAAGCAGCAGTTAGAAACAATCGCTTTTGCATATTGGGATTTCGCGTTTAAGCATAAAGAGTATTATCAGCTCATGTTTGGCCTGGGCATGCCGGGCTGTGAAGAGCTGTCGAAGGTGCCTGAATTAATGGCCTTTATGGAGGTGATGGGGTCTACAATAGCGCAGGTAGTTGCTGAGGGGAACAATAAGAATGCGGATGTGATGCTTAAGGTCCGTTCTTTCTGGTCTACGATACATGGGTTGGTTTCTATAAACCTCCTGGCACCGCCTTCCACACATGAGGGTATCACTAAGGATCAAATGAATAAAATGATACTCAGTGACTTTATGATCGGCTTTATAAAGGGGCTAACAGAATAGCTATATTTTTTTGAACCCGTAGTTAACAGCGTTAGATAAAATATAGCCGATAAATTAAGTAACACATATAAACAGCATATTAATAAAAATGAAAACAAAAAGCAATGAAAAAAATCTCAATTTTCGCAACAGGCGTGTTGCTATCTGTAACATCACTAGCCCAGACATGGTCAATAGACAAAGGGCATTCGCGCATCGGATTTGGCATCAGCCATCTTGGCATCAATGAAATAGAAGGTGATTTCAAAACATTTGACTGCAAGATCGTTTCAACAAAAGGTGATTTCTCTGACGCAACTATCGAATTTTCTGCTGACATGAACTCGATCAATACGGACATCGAGGCCAGGGACAAACACCTGAAAGGCGCAGACTTTTTTGATGCGGCCAATAATCCGACATTGACCTTCAAGAGCACTTCTTTTAAGAAAGAAAAAGGCAACAATTATAAGGTAAGTGGCAACCTTACCATGCATGGCGTAACCAAGCCGGTGACGCTGGATGCTTTGCTGGTGGGCACAACAGTGCACCCAATGAGCAAGAAAGAAATGGCCGGGTTCCGGATAACAGGGATCGTAAGCCGCACAGAATTTGGTGTAGGGCCCAGCATACCTGGGGCGATGCTTGCAGAAAATGTACAATTAAGGGCAAATACAGAATTCAGTAAAGACTAAGGAACATGAAAAAGATCATTATTTCATTGGCTGCAGTATTGTCATTGACATCTGCGCGCGCATATGCACCGGCCGCAAGCTGGCAGCTAACAGATAAATACACAGTAACGTTTGCGGGTGGTGGCGAGGTGGGGGGCATCTTTAAGACCTTGAAGGGGACCATTTCGTTTGATGAGCAGCATCCGGAAACATCGGGCTTTGTACTGTCTATTGACGTTGCGTCTATCAATACCGGCAACGGACTGATGAATACTCATGCAAAAAGTGCAGAGTGGTTTGATGCTGCAAAGTACCCGGTGATAAAATTCACCTCGAAGAAGATAACGAAGTCCGGAGCTGCGTATACCGTAACAGGAGATATGGAAATACACGGTGTTAAGAAGGAAATGACATTGCCATTTAGTTTTAAGAGCAGCGGATCAACGGGCACTTTCAGTGGCAAGTTTATTGTCAATCGCAGTGATTTTCACATAGGCAAGCCGGGGGGCGATGTGGACGAAAATATAAAACTTGAAGTAACGGTTCCTGTGGTGAGAAAATAACCGGTTAAAAAGAAAAAATATGCTAAAACGATTGTTATTGCTCGGTGTCACATCGGGCGTGCTGGCGGGTATTGTTGCCTTGATTTACCAGAAAATATACTCAACATCCGTTGGGGCGGATTTTTCATCGGTAGTGACGCCTGTTAGCGTAATGATCTCCAACCTTATTGGATGTATGGTTGCTGCTATTGGCTACTGGTTGCTGAGCAAATGGCTGAAAAGCAGGACGGAGATCGTGTTCAATTTTATTCTCGTAATACTGTCATTCGCCTCGATGCTCCCGGTTTTTGCGGCAAAGCTTCCATTGACTATTAATTCACCGGAGTTGTTTCCGGGGCTTGCAATACCGATGCACTTCTTCCCGGCGCTGGCCTGGTCTACACTTGAGCCGTTGTTTATAAAGAATGGGGAGTAAAGACCTCTCCCCGCGAGCTTCGCTCCTTCCTAGTGGGAACTCCTAAAGGAGAGGGTGAGGTGGAATGAGTTACGTAAAACATGTTCGATATGAAAGAGAAAATGAAAATAGATATCTGGTCAGACATAATGTGCCCGTTTTGCTACATAGGCAAAAGGAAACTGGAGGGCGCACTGGGGAAATTTGAACACAAGGATGATGTAGAGATCGTGTGGCATAGCTTTCAGCTTGACTCAACGATGGAGTATGAAGCAGGAAAGGATATTCATGCGTACCTCGCTGAACGCAAGGGGCAGACCCGTGAATGGTCGGTGATGGTGCATAACCAAATGACTGAGACCGCCAAACGGGAAGGGCTTACCTACAATTTTGATAAGGCCATCATCGCAAATTCTTTTGATGCGCACCGGCTGATACAACTGGCGAAGACCAAGGGGGTGGCAGATGCAGCAGAGGAAAGGCTTTTCAGGGCCTACTTCACAGAAGGTAAAAACATCAGCGACCACAACACCCTGATGCAGATAGGTATGGAGATAGGGCTGGGTGTGGTGGAAACAGGGGAAATGCTGAACAGCGATGTTTTCGCGAATGAGGTACATGCAGATATACATACTGCTCAGACGCTGGGCATACGTGGCGTGCCGTTCTTCCTGCTGGACGAGCAATACGGTATATCGGGCGCGCAGCCGGCGGAGGTATTTACCGATGGCCTGCAACAGGCGTGGGCGAAATATGAAAGTGCGAGAGACCTCTCCCCACGAGCTTCGCTCCTTCCCTAGCGGGAACTCCGAAGGAGAGGGTGAGGTGGCGTGAGTTACGCCCGCTCTTTTACAGCGTTTTTCGCTTTGTAAGAAGCGCAATAACAGAAGCAATTGATAACCATAAAAACAAACAAAAAAATGAGCAACACAAAATGGGCATTAGACCCTTCGCACTCAGAAGTGCAATTTAAGATCAGGCACCTGATGGTGACCAATGTAACGGGACAGTTCAAGAGCTTTACGGCTACTGTTGAGACAGAAGGAAATGATATTGCGACTGCTAAAGTACACTTTACGGCAGATGTGAATTCTATCTCAACAAACAATGAGCACAGGGATGCGCATTTGAAAAATTCGGACTTCTTTCATGCAGAGGAGCACCCGCAAATAGTATTTGACAGAACCAGTGTAGACAAGATAGATGAAGAGAATTATGCGGTGCACGGTACGCTGAGCATGCGCGGTGTGGCTAAGCCTGTAACATTGAACGTGGTACTTGGTGGAATAGTGCAGGACCCATGGGGCAATACCCGAGCGGGCTTCTCTATAACCGGCAAGGTGAACAGGAAAGACCATGGCGTAGTAATGCCTGCCGAAGCCGGCGGTGCGCTGCTGGGTGAGGTAGTATCTGTAATGGCTGAAGTGCAGTTTGTGAAGGAGAAAAACCTCACCCCGGCCCTCTCCTAAGGAGAGGGTGAGGTCGAATGAGTGGCGTAATCTCAATATAAACTAAAACAAAAAAGGCTCTTTCGGGAGCCTTTTTGTTTGTGATTTTTTGTTGGAAGTTTATTCCCACACATACTGCTTCTTATTCAGCAGCAGGGCTTCGCCGGCAATTGTCTGCTCACCGGTGGCGGCATCATATACTGCGCATTCGTAGAGGATGCGGTTCTTTTCTTTGATGATCTCTTTTACTTTTACTACTGCTTCGTAGGTAGTATCTACAAACATTGGTTTGAGCCACTTGATGTTCTGGCTCATGTATACATGGCCATCGGCATACCAAAGAGCACCGAATATCTTGGTGAATACGCTGGCCCCGAGGAAGCCGTGAATGATGTTGCGGCCAAACATGCTGGCTTTGCCGGCCTCAGCATCGATATGCAGTGGGTTGGTATCGCCGCTAACGCGTGCATAGGTGTCCACATCATCCTGCGTATAGCTGTATTTGTGGCGGAATTCGTCTCCGATCTGTAACATAGTTTTGATTTTTTTGTGGGCGAAAGTAATAGATTTTATTTAGTGGCAAACAATGTTTTTTGTGACTTCCGTCATTGCGAGGAACGAAGCAATCTCACTATATGAGCACAGCCTCGCGATTTTTGCGATTCGTGAGATTGCTTCGGCGCAGGCAACGCACAATGGCTAAACATGCACCTCGCAATGACGTGCGTGCAAAACGTCATCGCGAGGAACGAAGCAATCTCACAAAGTGAGAGATCCAAATCGCGATTTTGGAGTTGCGTGAGATTGCTTCGCCGCGGGGCCCCATCAGCTCAGGCGCGGCTCGCAATGACGTTCGTAGCGCCCTCACCAGTCTTTTATTTGTTCCCAGAGATCCACCCATTCACGATTTACTTCCTCTATCAACTTTTCCTTTTGTTTTCTGCTTCCTCCTTTCAATCGCTTTTCCTCGGTTCTGGCTTCTTCTATTCGGTCAAAACCTCTGAAGTAGACGAGCATTACACAATTGTATTTTGCTGTAAAGCTATCCGAATAGTATTTGTGCCGATGTTCAAAAACCCTTTTATAAAGATTTGATGTAATGCCATTTCGACATTAAAAATCGGCATGTGCGGATAGCGTCAGAACGGCTTTCAGCCGTCAGACGCGTTATGGGCAGTCACGCCTGTTTTTTATATCTAATTGGTATAACACCCGTGTAAAGTGTAGTATTGTTTGGCGAAGCCATTATGTAGACGTATCCTCCCCGTTGCATAAAGCCGAAGATTTTAAGTGAATCTCATCAAAGATATGACCGTGTTTTGGCAAAAAAACAGCGAGAGACAGCATTTGGTGAGATTGCTTTGCTGCTGGCCACGCACAGGCCCTACAGCAGCTCGCAATGACGTGAGTGACAACACAGCAAGGGTTAAATAATTGTTAGGGAGGCAATAAATAGAGAATTTTACATTTGTTTAACTTTAGACGGCCTACATTTGCAGCGCGAAAAAGGGGTAGAAGAGACTAAAGAAGACCGAAGCCGAATTGAAGAACCAAGATAGTAAAAATTCTTTTTCCGCAAGTATAAAGCGCACATAATTTTTTCAAACATAATAACAGCAACATGGCTTTCAAAGGCAACAATTTGGTGGACAACATCGTTGACACACAAAAAAAAGTTATCGACTCTGTAGTGGAAAACACTAAGAAATTCGCAAACGGGAACAGCACACTCAATGAAACAATTGAGAAAGGAAGTGACTGGTACAAGAACTGGTTGGAAAGCCAGAAGAACCTGTTTACAAAGGCGACCAGCGAAGCGCCAAAAGCTGCTGAAGCTGCTAAGGAAGCAACAGAAAAGGCTAAAGAATTCTTCGAAAACTGGATGAAGGTGCAGGCTGATCTCGCTAAGCAAATGTGGGATATGAGCCAGGAAGCTGCTAAGAACTTCAGCAACAATGGCACTAATACAAATCCTTTCAGCCAGTGGCAGAACAGTTTCAATACTGCTTCAAACCCAATGTCTTCATGGACGAACAACCAGTCTAACCCAATGACTGCGTGGATGAACCAGATGCAGGCTAACAACTGGATGAACCAGATGCAGCAGATGAACCCGTTCAACAACGACAATATGAAGAAAGCAACTGAGCAGATGACTTCAATGTTCGGCCAGTTCAACAACACACTTCAGTCAAACATGGGCGACTGGACAAAAATGTTCCAGAGCAGCACAGCGCATGACGCATATAAGAACATGATGAGCAGCGGCGAAGGTTTCAGCAAATTTGCTGAGATGTGGGCGCCAATGTTCAAATCCATGCAGGAGAAGACCTTCAACATGGACGAATACAAAAAATGGATGAACCCTGAGCTTTACAAGGAGTTCACTGACAAATTCTTCAGCTTTATACCACAGGAAGGTCGTGAATATATGACCAAAATGGCTGAGAAAATGAAAGAGGGCGCTGCGCAGATGAACCAGGCCGGCATGAACAGCTACAACCAGATGCGCGGCATGATGGGTAATGGCGCTGATGTGTTCGGTAATGTGAACAAGGCGTACAATGACTTTACCAGCATGATGAACGATGCAGCTTCTCCTTTTACAAAGCTTATGCCTGAGAATGCACAGAGCAAGACTATCAAGGAGTGGAGCGATATCTCTAAGCGCATAGCTGAGTATAACATTAAGAATGCAGAGCTTCAGTACATGATCTATAGCCAGGGTACTAAGGTGATGGACAAGCTTGCTGAGAGCACATCGAAGAAAATACAGGACGGCACTGAAGTAAAGAGCATGCTCGCTCTTTACCAGGAGTGGATGAACATCAGCGACAAGGTTTATGTTTCTTTGTTTGAAAGCACTGAATACAGCAAACTGATGGGCGAGGTTAGCAGCATGCAGAACAAACTGCGCAAGGATATTGAGCTGCAGACTGAGAAGATGATGAAGGACATACCAGTAGCTACACGCAGCCAGATGGACGAAGTGTACAAGACCATTTACGATCTGAAAAAGAAAGTACGTGAGCTGGCAGCGAAGATGACTGCTGCTGAGAACGTTGTTGCTAACGAAACAGAGGTTGTTGCTGAAGATGAGATCGAAGAAGAGGAAGAATACACAGCACCATCGCCAGCTAAGAAAGCTACCAAAACAGCAACTGCTGCTAAGCGTGGAAGGAAATAACCAATAGTTTTATTTAGAAAAAAGGAACGCAAAAGCGTTCCTTTTTTTTGTGTGGTTACAGCTGATTTTTTGAAACTTACGCAGAGCGCATTCGGGTGTTTCGTGGTTACGTAGCATTGCTACGTCTTTACTCGCGTGTTCAAGTTGGGATGCGGTGTTGCGTGGTGTTTCGTAGAGACGCAATGCATTGCGTCTCTACGTGATCGAGGACTACCGGTAGGTTATTTTTCGTTTTCCAGGAACAGGATCATGTTCCTGTTCACTTCTTCGGATTTTTCCCATTGAATAAAATGACCGCAGTCGGCCAACATTTCGAGATGAGCATGGGGCATTTTCTGCACTGCCTCCGTGGCTAATCGTTCGGTGGTAGTGTGGTGCAGGAGCTTATTGGGTATCAGGGCGTCATGCCTGCCAAACAGCACTAATACCGGTATCGTCAACTGATTTAGTTTATTGCATACGGGTTCTTCGATCATGCCTTTTATACAGGCTTCCACCATCTTGCGGTAATAGTTGACCTTGTAAGTCTTCATGATGCTGATGAGCTCTTTCACGATCCCTTCACCCTGTGCACGATTGTGATAAAAGCTGTTCTCCACTACTGTGCGCAGGCTGCGCTCGTCGGAAGAGATGAAGTCGAGGAGATGTATGGAACTGTAGTACATCGTTTTCTCCATGGCCGAGAACTGTTCAAAACCGGCGGGAGCACAAAGGACTATTGAATCGGCACAGCCCGGGTGGTTGAGCATAGTGGTCATGGTGATCTGTCCGCCCATGGAGTGACCAACAATGCAAAGGTCCTTCAGCTTCATCGCTGTGATGAAATTATAAACGCAATCAGCAAAGAACTTCATGCTGAATTTGTGTTCGTTCTGATCAGAAAGGCCATTGCCCGGCAGATCAATAGCTATGCAACGATAGTATTTTTTAAGTTCATCAATGTTCTTCTTCCAGACGGGAATGTAATTGGCAAGGCCGTGGATGAACAGCAAAGTTTTTTCTCCTTTGCCTTCGTCTATGTATGCAACCCTGCAATTGTCTGGCAGGTCAATAAAATGGGTAGTGTATGGGTAGTTGATCATGGTGTAAAAACCCCAACCCCCCTGAAGGGGGCTTCACCTGAGGATGTGATTTCAGCTTTTGAATAAGAAGTAAAAGTACCGATGTTTGCTAAAGAGTTTTGAAAAATCAATTAAAAATAAAGGTGTGCTAAAAGCAGCACACCTTTATTCTATGTTGAATATATATTCCCAAGCGAAGCCCCTTTAGGGGTTTGGGGTTTAGCTGCACCTTTCAGTGATCCACTCAGCAACGGCAGGAGCAAGCTCTTTCTGTGATTTGCCGCCTACGAACACGCCTATATGGCCGCCAGGGAATGCATATACTTTCTTGTCTTTAGATCCTATGAGGTCCATGATGTTCTTGGTGCTCTCGTTAGGGATGATGTTATCTTCAGTAGCATAGACATTCAGGAACGGAACGGTCATGTTCTTCAGGTCTACTGTTCTGCCGCCGAGTTCAAATTCGCCCTTTATCAGCTTGTTGTCGCGGAAGAGGTCCTTGATGTATTTGCGATACATTTCGCCAGGTATAGCCGGAAGATCGCTCTTCCATTTTTCCATGCGGAGGAAGTTTTCCATTTTGGGTTTGTCGTCCAGTGAATCAACCAGGCCGAAGTACTTACTTACGTTCATACTTGGCTTCAGCATACCGAATGCGCTGTCGATCATCTCACCCGGAATAGTACCCATATTGTCTACCATTGCATCTACGTCAATGTACTTGGTCCATTTGTAGAGCATGCACTTGGTAGTAGAGAAGTCGTAAGGAGCTACGTAAGTAGTAAGCGACTGCAATTTCTCAGGATACAAAGAAGCATAGATCATAGAGAATGTGCCGCCCTGGCAAATGCCCATCTTGTGGATCTTTGGTGTATTGTGGGTTTTGCGCAGGAAGTCAACCGCGCCGTTCATGTACACGTCGATATAGTCTTCCATGGTCAGGTAACGGTCAGACCTGTCGTGGTAGCCCCAGTCCATGATGTAGATGTCCAGCCCTTCTTCGAGCAGTTTCTTCATCAGGCTGCGGTCGGGCTGCAGATCAAGCACGTCGTGCCTGTTGAGCATTGCAAAAGACACCAGTACCGGTGTTGTGCATGTTGGCGGGGTATCACGCTTGTAGTGATACATCTTTATCTTATCGCAAGACCATACCAGTTCCTTTGGGGTCATGCCTATCTCTACATCACCTATTTCGTTCAATACATCGTAGCCCTTTTTTATCTTTTCGTTGGTGGCTACCATTTCTTGTGCAATATCTGCGGTATTAAAATTCATTTTTTATAAAATTTTTGTGGCGAAGGTAACACTATAAGTTAAATGTCAAAAGTTAAAACCCAAAAGGGAACTTATTGATAATATTGAAATTAAATAATAGGTTATATTTTGTAAGTATAGTAATTTTTGACTTTTTGGACTATCTTTCATTTAACTAAACCATTATTTATGAGCGCAGCAGAAAAAAGAATAGTTCTGGTGACCGGTGCCACCGGTGGCCTTGGTACCGCAATGTGTAAGAAATTGTACGATGACGGATATATAGTTGTGGCAAATTATCACAGTGAGGATAAGGCCATAAAGTGGAAGGAGAAGCTGCATAATGAGGGATATGATATTAATATCTATCATGCAGATGTAGCCGACTTCGATTCGGTGGGTAAGATGGTAGAAAAGATAGCCAATGAGATAGGGCATGTGGATGTGCTCGTGAACAATGCTGGTATTACAAGGGATGGCGGCTTTCGTAAAATGACCTATGAGAACTGGAGAGCTGTAATATCGACTAACCTGGACAGTGTTTTTAACTGCTCCCGCCATGTGATCAATCATATGATCGAAAAGGGTTTTGGGCGTATCATTAATATATCTTCGGTGAATGGCCAGCGCGGACAGTTCGGGCAGGCTAACTACTCGGCTGCGAAGGCAGGTATGCACGGTTTCACGAAGACCCTGGCAATGGAAGTGGCTAATAAGGGCGTTACCGTAAATACGATCTCTCCGGGTTATATCGGCACTGATATGGTAATGGCTGTAAAAGAAGAGATCCGTAACCAGATCATAGCTCAGATCCCGTTGGGTAGGCTGGGTGGCACTGAAGAAGTGGCTTACCTGGTCTCATTCCTGGCATCGGAGCATGCGAATTTTATTACAGGCGCTAATATGAGTATCAACGGCGGGCAGCACGTTTATTAGTCATAAGTCATAAGTCGTGAGTCGTAAGTCTGCGAGTCTACGTTGTATAAAGGCGATATAACAACATATTAGATAATTTACAAAACACCTGTATTTTTCACAGGTGTTTTTTCTTTTTTTGATAATTGTTTGACCAATGCTTACTTTGCGGCCTCAAAAAAAACGATACACACAATTTATGTACGCACAATCAGATACAGATACGCTTACCTTATTGGATCAGAAAAAAACAAACACACGAATTATGTCTTCAAAATTAAACACGGTTACAGTAATCGGGTCTGGTACTATGGGAAATGGTATCAGCCATGTGTTCGCGCAATGCGGATTTAATGTAAACATGATGGATATTAAGCAGGATGCGCTGGATAGGGCTATCTCTGTTATTGGTAAGAACATGGACCGCCAGGTGACCAAGGGCACACTTACTGAAGATGCCAAGCAGCAGTCGCTGGGACGTATCAAAACCTTTACCGACATGGCTGCTGCGGTAGCTAATGCCGATCTGATAGTAGAGGCTGCTACAGAAAACATAGAGCTGAAGCTCAACATCTTCAAACAACTGGACCAGCATGCTCCTGCAAATTGCATTCTTGCTTCCAATACTTCTTCTATATCTCTTACGCGCATCGCATCTGTTACTAATCGCCCGGGTAAGGTGATCGGTATGCACTTTATGAATCCTGTGCCTGTAATGAAGCTGGTAGAGATCATCAACGGCTATGCAACAGACAGGGAAGTAACACAGACTATTATCGACCTTACTACCCAGTTGGGCAAAGTGCCTTGCGTGGTTAATGACTACCCTGGCTTTATCTCTAACCGTATATTGATGCCATTGATCAACGAAGCCGTACTTGCTTTGCAGGAAGGCGTTGCCGGTATCAATGAGATCGATACTATTATGAAGCTCGGTATGGCTCACCCGATGGGCCCACTGCAGCTTGCAGACTTTATCGGCCTGGATACCTGCTACTCCATCATGCATGTATTGCACATGGGCTTCGGTAACCAGAAGTATGCACCGGCTACATTGCTTGCCAACATGGTACAGGCAGGCTACCTTGGCGTGAAGTCAGGCGAAGGATTTTACAAATACACACCAGGCAGCAAGGAGCTCGTAGTGAGCGACCGTTTTGCGAGCAGGGTTTGGAGTTAAGTTAAAAAGGAAAAGTCAAAATCAAAAAGTTGAGATACTTTGCAATATGTTATAGAAGCCGTCCTTATCGGGCGGTTTTTATTTTTAGGGGATTTAATGTTTTAAATTTGCTTTATGCAGCAGTTAGTTATCGCATCAAACAATGCCCACAAGATCAGTGAGATAAAAGCGCTGGTGGGGGATATAGAATTATTATCGTTAAAAGATATTGGTTTTACCGAAGACATAGCTGAGCCGTTCCATACTTTTGAGGAAAATGCGCTGGCTAAAGCCTCAGCTATCTACAAGTTTTGTGATAAAAATGTGTTCGCAGACGACAGCGGTATATGTGTGCATGCACTAGGCGGCGCTCCGGGAGTAGATAGTGCGCATTTTTCCGGTGAGCGGGATGATGAAAAAAATCTGCAGAAAGTATTGGCGGGACTCAAAGGCCAGGAGGACAGACGGGCATTTTATAAGGCCGTGATCTGCCTGGTGTGGGATGGAGAGGTGTATTATTTTGAAGGGATCTGCGAAGGGAAAATAATTGAAGAGAAGAGAGGGGAGGGTGGCTTTGGGTATGACCCGATCTTTATCCCGGATGGGTATGATCTGACGTTCGCCGAACTACCGCTAAGAGTAAAGAATAAAGTAAGTCATAGGGGTAAGGCGGTGATGAAGATGGTGGAATACCTCTCCCCGGCCCTCTCCGAAGGAGAGGGTGAGGTGGAATGAGTAGCCCATACCCACATTTTTCGTTAAAATAGGTTTAATAACATCACCTCTCCTTTGGAGAGGACGGGAGAGGATCTTATGAAATTTTCGATAGGGGACAGAATAGTACTCAACCGCACGGGCGAAGAAGGCCATGTGACCGCTTTCATCGATACCAAAATGGTAGAGGTGGAGGTAGGTGGCACAGTGTTTCCGGTGCACATGGAAGACATAGACCATCCTTATCTGAAATGGTTCACGGATAAGTCAGCTAAAAAGAAAAAGTCGGCGCCGGAGCAACTGCCGGTGGAGCGCATCATTGAACGAAAGCAACGACTGGCAAAGGGTGTTTACCTTTCCTTTATGCCTGTATACAAAACGGAGGACATGGAGGAAAAGGTGGACCAGCTTAAGGTTTACGTGCTCAATGAATTGCCGCAGCCGGTGAAATTCAGCTATGATGTGCGCTTTGGAAATAAGAGTGAATTCAAACACGAGGGAACGCTGCACGGATTTGGCAACGTATACCTGCACAGTGTGCCTTATGGGGATATGAATGATCAGCCCCGGTTTCACTGGCAACTGACCGATACCTTGAATGACAAGATGGAAGTGGCGGAAGGTATACTGCGCATACGCCCGGTGAAGTTGTTTGAGCACATAACGCAGATGATGGCAAATAGTGAGCCTACATTCAGTTATTTGCTTATCGAGGATTTCTCGCCGAAGAAAAAGACGGAACCTAAGGAGAAATTTGAACCTGTTTTGAAGCCTCAGTTCACGGCGGTTACCGCAAAAAATATTGAGGCTGCCCGGTACGAGATAGACCTGCATATAGAAGCGCTGGTAGACGACAAGAAAGGTCTGTCGAATGCCGATATTGTGAGCATACAACTTGATACACTGCAACGGTACCTGCAACTAGCGATAGTGCACCGGCAGGAGCGGATGGTGGTGATCCATGGGTTGGGTAAAGGTAAACTACGGGAGGAGGTACATGCCATACTGAAGCACACACCGGAGGTGACCAGGTTCAAAAATGAATGGAGCGGCAAGTATGGATTTGGCGCTACCGAAATATTTTTCCGGTATTAGTCAGCATGTTATGCGAGAAAAAACGTGTCATGTAGAGACGCAATGCATTGCGTCTCTACTAACTGTCAACGTTCCTTAAATATTTTTCGCAAGCTTTAGTATATTGGCAATTGCCTGAGGACGGGGTTGCAGCAGATCTTTTGCTGCCGCGCGGAGTATGTTCATTTCATGAGCAAGGCCAAATTGCCCATCTTCTTCCGTATGCGCCATTGCCGGCGTATGATCGTAAAGGTGTTTTCCTGTAAGTTTGCTATGTAAAGTTTTGTTCATTGACTATTATGGTTTTCAAAAAAACGCATAGGTGGACCGATTATTGTACAGGAAATAAAAATTAATGTTAAACACCCATTGTCAGGGATAAATTACCCTAATATTTATATATTTACGTTCTAGGGCTAGATAAAATGAAAAGAGTAGGTATAACGGGCGGAACGGGTTTTGTTGGTAGGCATCTTACTGCTTTACTGATAAGAAAAGGGTATGAAGTTGTTGTATTCACCACGCGGGTTGCAAAAAAAAAGGCTAAAAAGCACATCGCTTATGCCCACTGGAACCCGAAAACCGGTGCTTGTGATCTGAATGCTATAAAAAGCGTAGATGTGATAGTGAACCTTGCCGGTGAGGGAATAGCAGACAAAAGATGGCGGGAAAAGCGGAAAAATGAAATAAGAGATAGCCGAGTAAAAACAACGGACTTCCTTGTAACCCATATAAATGAATATGCACCGGCCTGTAAAACGCTGATAACGGCTTCGGCTACAGGGTTTTACGGAGCTGATAATCATTATTCCGAATCGTTTACAGAAATGGCGCCGCCTGCTACTGATTTCCTTGGCGAGACCTGCAGGCAGTGGGAGTTGGCGTCAGAAAAATTAAATAAAGGTGTAAGAAGGGTGGTACTCCGGTTCGGCATTGTGCTGGGCAAGGAGAGTGGCGCATTCCCACAGTTAGCCAACCCGATGTCGTATGGGGTGGCTCCAGTTCTGGGCTCTGGTGGCCAGGTAGTGAGCTGGATAGAGATACATGATCTGGCCTTGCTTATTTTGTTTGCTATAGAGCATGAAGAGTTGGCCGGGATATATAATGCGGTTGCCCCCGGGCATGTGTCTCACAGGCAAATGATGCACACAATCGCTGAGGTAAAAGGTGGTATTAAGATACCGGTACATGTTCCTTCGGCTTTGCTTAAAATATTGCTTGGAGCGCTGAGCACTGAAGTGCTCAAAAGCTGCACGGTAAGCAGCGATAAGATCACCAATGCCGGTTTTGTATTTGAGCACCCGGATATTGAGAGTGCCGTAAAGGCAATTCTGCGTCCCATAAAACCCGCCAGGTAGGTGTGGATAATAACGTCACTCCACTACAAATTTTTTGATCGTACGCTTGTTCCTGACATCGATGATCCTGATAATATAGACCCCGCGTGGCCATAGTGCAACGGATACATCTGTTTCACCGTTGATCTGTCCTTTCCACACCTGCTGACCAACAGAGTTAAAGATCGTTGTTTCCAGGATGCCTTTATTGCCGCCAAACATCCGCAAAATGCTGCGGACCGGTACCGGATACACTACAATATCATTGTCGGGATCGAGGCTGTGGTTTACCGCAAAGTCTGCGGCATTCACATTGAAGAAAATATTTCCATTGCCCTTTACTTTTATTCGTGCCGCATGTGTATCTGTATCCGGGTTGGGGAATGTAACGATCGCTGTGCCGGTATTTGGAAAGGTGCCTAAAAAGTAAGGCCAGTTATTGCCGCCATCCACAGACATATAAATATCCACGTTTGGCGTACTGATAGGTGCATTGTTAGTACTTGCCACATCCCAGGTAACAGTTTCAGGGCTTCCACCTATGTAATACAGGCCCGCCACGTTCTGGCTGGTGACCTTAAAGCCGTTTCCGGTATTTATCACATCCAGGTGCACTGTATCGTCCGGGACAAGAAAACAGCCATTGCCCTGGTAAATATCGCGAACGGTAAGCTGGAATGTAAGGAAGCGGGCAACATCAGGGGCCTTTTCGCCTTCGGCCTCATCAATACCGGCATCACTTAAAACACCGGAAAGCACCAGGCTTTTTTTCGGAAAAATACGCGTTTCCTGTTTCACGGGTGTGAACGAACGGAATATAGGGCCATATTGATGTGTATTCAGTAGCGATGAATTAAAATCACCAAGGTTCCATTGCTCCCAGCAGTATGTTATCGAGGTATCAGCGACCGAATCGACAGCGGTAGGGGCGGTGAGCTCAAATGGTGTAAGAAAGGGGATGGTATAAGATGCCTGGAAAGGTGCTATTGCCACGGGTTTATTGCCGGTAGGGGTCTTAAGCGGGCAACCATCACCGATCGTGGATAAGAAATGCTGGATCTGGATAAGGCTTGCCGAATGAAAATAGGCGTCGCTATGCGGTTGCAGGTTGTCGGGGCTGCAGATGCCAGCGTATGCCATAATGGATGATCCGCTACCGGGCTCATATGCGGATTCCGTAGCGATATTGCCACCGCCACAATTGCCTGAGGAGCCATTGAAAGTATGGCCGGCACCAAACTCGTGTCCCATTTCGTGTGCCACATAGTCAACGTCAAATCCATCGCCAACAGGGTTGCTCTGGCCCGTGACACTGAGCGCTTTTTGCCCGAAGCGGCACACTATACCTATCTGCGATTGACCGCCTGCCCCTGTTGTGAACGCATGTCCTATGTCGTAGTTGAGGTTGCCAATCCGCCGGTCACATACCGCCTGGCAAGAGTCGAGACAAGCCCCTGCGCTTGCGTTGATCGCATTAAACGGGTCAGGGCCATTTATGCTGCCGGTTGCTGATGGCCATATCAGGGTATCTTCATTTTCTACAAAGGTCATGCTTACGGAAAGCTCACGTTCATAAACGCCATTTACACGGTTCATCGTGGTGGCCATGGCGCTCAATGTCTGTGCTATTGTAGGGTGGGCCAGATTTGTGGCCGCCTGTGCGTAAAAATTATCAGCAACGAGCGCAAGCCGGTAGGTGCGCAGGTCGTGCCCGTTCATGGTTCGCTGGCCACTCCGGTCGCGCGCGTCACGCAGCCGGGTAGCGCCTGGAATGAGCTGATCGTCATTGCTGACAACACATTGTGCGCGGCTTTCCTGCGGGCGGGTTTCATCTCGCTTGTAGTGCACCATATAATTGCCGTCATTAAACCGGTTGTACGGGTCAACGAAGGAAGTGCTGCCGCCATCAAATATCATAGCGTGGAAGCCAAATACTGTAAAGTCGAGCTTTGCGGTAACATGGGGATCATCCACTGCCTCGCCGGCAAATGTTTGTAGCTCAGGGTATTTCGCAGCCAGCTTCCCGGGCAGTAATGCCGTCTGCCATATCCTGAACTGCCTGAACGAGCCATCAGGCAGCGGCAGCTCTATTGTCTGTGCTATCCGGGAAGTTGTGGAAGCCGCTGTAAGCTGCGACCGGAGCATCGTTTCATCTAATGCAAATACAAGGAAGTGCTGAGCCGCCTGTGCAGATCTTGCCAGTTGCCTCACATCTACAGGACGCCAAAGGGTACCGCCAAAGGAAAAATTATCATTGAATAACACAATAAGCAACACAAATAATGCAACACGGTTTTTCATTCTGTTCGTGTATGAATAAGGCCCGGCATATAACAGGGTAAAATGGAAACAACTATTAGCGTATTAAAGTTAGTAAAGTTTTGCCAACGTAGAGATACGGGATGTTTTCAATTCGTAATGCTTGTATCTTAGCAGCCGATGAGTGATGTGTTATTTAAAATATCTTATACGTTAGCTGATATTGATAAGGCGGCTGCGGATTTTTGGCAGGCGTTGGCCGGCTACCGTATTTTTGCGTTCAGCGGCGACCTTGGCGCCGGTAAGACTACTTTTATTCATCACCTGTGCGGTCTTATAAATGTAGCGGACACAGTGAGCAGCCCGACATTTGCACTTATAAACGAATATCATTACACGGCTGGCGGCGGAGATAATATTATTTATCACCTGGACTGGTATCGCCTGAAGGATGATGCGGAAGCAATAAGTGCGGGGATGGAAGATTGCATAACGGAGGCAGAAAGAGGCGCAGCGAAGTGCTTCATAGAATGGCCGGAGAAAGCGAAAAATCTGCTGCGGGGCCCATATTTGTGGATCAGCATCGAATCGAAAAGCGCTACCGAAAGGGAAATGACGGTGACGCGGGTGGGATAGCCCGTCGCCTGCCTTGCGGCAGCCTTGCAAAAAACTTCCTAATTTCTGATATAATTCTTACATTGCAGTCTGTATAATTAACAAATAAATATTTGTATATGTATTTAAATGGTACAAAATTTTGTTCCCTCCTGTTTTGTTGCGTTTTATCGTTGTCGCTTACAGCGAAGGACGTTGAAATAAAGGCCGGCCAGGGACTGTCTAAACCATTGTCATTTATTGAGAACAAAGGCCAGGTAAAAGACCTGGACAATAACCCGAGATATGATGTGCAATATAAGTTGTCTACACCCGGAATGAACCTGTATGTGGGCAATGGTAAGTTATACTACCAGTTCAGAAAAACAGAAGGGAGCACACCTGCTACATTGCAGGTTACGACTTATAACATGGGCGTAGCATTGGTTGGCGCTAACCCGAATGCAAAAGTGATCGCTGCGGATGAGCAGCAGTATTACGAGAACTACTACCAGGGACAAAATGATAATGGCTTTACAGTGCATTCTTTTAATAAAGTGATCTACAAAGAGGTTTATCCGAATATTGACTGGGTGCTTTATGTGAAAGACAATAATGTGGAGTATGACTTTGTGATACGGCCCGGTGGTAATGCCAGCGACATTAAACTGGCGTATGAAGGAGCCACTAAACTTATCATTACTGAGGATGGTAGCATATCTGCCGAAACACCAATGGGCTATGTGAAAGAGAGAAAACCATATGCTTATGAGACCGGGACCCATAAAGAAGTTGCATCTTCCTTTAAACTGAAGAACAATATTGTAAGTTTTGAAACCGGCAAATACAATGGTTCGCTTACGATCGACCCATACCTGCTGTGGAGCACCTATTTTGGTGGCGCTAACGAAGATGTAGCCAGGTCGGTAAAAACGGTTGCCGGCGGTCTCACATTTGTTGGCGGATACAGCGCCAGCGCCGGGCTGGGCACTGGTGGCACATTCCAGATGAACCACTCGGCAGGTGCAAATTTCGATGCATTTGTGATCAAATACAATGCTGCAGGCGTTCGCCTGTTTGCTACGTATTTTGGCGGCACCGGCAATGACCAGGGTACTTGCCTTGCAGTGGATAATGTGGCTAGTCCGGCGGTTTATCTTGCCGGTTATACAACTTCGGGTGGCGGTGGACTAACCAGCGGAGGCGCTTATCATACGGCGAACAACGGAGCGACAGATGGCTTCCTCATAAAGTTATCGGGAACTGCCGGCACACGTAACTGGTGTACATTTTATGGTGGCACCGGAAGTGATTATATAAACGGCGTTGCCTGCGATGCCGGCAATAATGTATATATAACCGGAGAGACGGCCAGTCCCACACTAATCTCGACCACAGGTGCATTCCAGTTTGCTATCAGCGGCCCTACCGATGCATTCGTTGCTAAATTCAATACAGCCGGCTTCATACAATGGTCTACTTATTTTGGTGGTACAGCACAGGAACAGGGCCTGGCCCTGGCATGTGATGCGACCAGCAATGTTATAATTACCGGGCAAACAAGCAGCATAGTAGGCATTGCAACGGCCGGTGCATACCAGTCTGCGCTTGACGGCACTAATGATGCGTTCCTTGCGAAATTCACTACAGCCGGTGCGCTTACCTGGGGTACATACTATGGCGGCGAAGGGCTGGAGCAGGGTAATGGGATTGCCTGCAACCCGGCTACCAGCAGCATTGCACTAGTGGGAAATACCAGCAGTCTTACCAATATATCGACCAGCAAAGCCAGTCAGACAGTATATGGCGGCGGATTGCAGGATGCCTTTGTCGCTTATTTTGATGCTGCAGGTGCCGAAACCTGGAGCAGCTACTACGGCGGCGCTTCGGTTGATTATGGCCAGGCTGTATGTTTCGACCAGTTCAATAACATTGCAATTGCTGGCGCTACCTTTAGCACTACTGGTATCTCTACTGCCGGCAGCCTTCAGCCTGCGATAGGCGGTGATTATGACGCTTACATAAGTAAATTCAACGTGCTGGGACAGCGTATCTGGGGCACTTATTATGGCCGGTTATTTTATGACTATGCTAATGGTATTGCCTGCGATCTTACCAATGATCAACTGGTAATAGCCGGTTATACTGCCAGCACTGCCGGTATGACTACGCCCGGCACACAACAAACCGTGTATGGCGGCGGAACTTACGATGCATTCACCAGCAAATTCAGGAGAGATACCCTTGTTGCCATCAATCAGCCTTTTGTGGATACACTGGTTTGTGCAGGCAGCAACCTCCTGATCAACTACACAGTGAATTTCAATTTCCAGCCGGGCAATACATTTACCCTTCAGCTATCCGATGCTTTTGGCAGTTTTGCAGCGCCTACCAGTGTGGGCCTCGTTGCTTCAAGCACATCAGGTTCTATACCATTTGTGATCCCGGTTGGTCTCAGCGGCACAGGGTATCGCCTGCGTATCGTTTCCAGCAATCCTGCATTTACGTCGCCAGACAATTTTTATGATATCACCATTGTAGATGCTTTTCCTGCTACGGTGGCAACCGGCTCAACACCGATCTGTGAAGGTGCAACGCTCTATTTGTTTGATGCATCAGACTATGCGATCACCAGCTATAACTGGACAGGCCCTGCCGGTTCCGGACCCGGCGGCACCGGATTTTCTTCAACGTTGCAAAACCCAACAAATACAGGTGTAGTCGGCGCTGGTGTTACATCCGCTGACGCGGGTACCTACACGGTTGTTACCACCCATAATGGCTGTCCTCCGGCTACTTCTACTGTTGACATAGTAGTGAATAAGGATGTGCCTCCTACGCCTATAGCCTCGGGAACAACGCCCGGATGTGAAGGAAGTAATGTAAATCTTTACGCAAACAGCGATACCAGCGCAACAGTAACTTATAGCTGGAGCGGTCCCGGTGGTTTTTCTTCTACAGAGCAAAACCCCGTTCTGATAGCTGTAACCAGTGCAAATGCCGGTGCTTACTATCTTACCGACAGCCTGGCGGGATGCCCTTCGGCTACAGACACTTTTGTTTTAGTAGTTAGCCAGGTAAACCCTGTTTCAGTGACGATCAGTGCTGATCCGGGAGATACAATATGTGCAGGCACTATGGTGACCTTTACCGCCAGTACGATAACAGGTGGCGTTTCGCCTTCTTACCAGTGGATGACGGGTCCTACTTCGCCTGTAGTTGGCGCAGTGTCCAGTACATGGGAAACATCGTCGTTAATAAACGGGGAAACCGTTTATTGCATTATGACGAGTGATATCATTTGTCCCTCACCGGTTAATGCCAACAGTAATGTGATCGTGATGGATGTTATCAATACGCCGCCATTGCTGAACATCACGGCTTCACCGGGCACTTATGTGCTGCCAGGCACCAATGTGACCTTCAATGCATACTCTTATGCTGCAGGAACCGCGCCTGCTTACCAATGGTCTGTGAACGGCGTGGATGTGCCGGGCGCTACAGGTGTTACTTTTACATTGACCAACGTAACTGAACGTGATACAGTGACATGTATCGTTACTTCAAACATGAGCTGCGCAGTGCCTAACTTCGCCAGCAGCACATTGGTAGTACATCCGGTAATGGTGGGTGTAGCTAATGTAGCTACCGCGCTTGACAAGATCGACCTGTTCCCTAATCCTAACAATGGCAGCTTCACAATACAGGGTGATATGCAAGGTACAGACATCGGTAACCTTACCTTTCGCATATGCAACATGCTGGGGCAAGAAGTGTATGCTACGAGCGCCACGGTTAAAAATAATGAACTTAATAAAACCTTCGACATGAGCAACATGCCAAATGGTGTTTACATGATGAACATTACGGGCAATGAAGGCCAGTCAAAAATGATCCGCTTCACGGTACAACACTAGTAAGCAATGATGAAAAAGCAAAGCCCCGTTTTTCGGGGCTTTCTTTTTTAAAGGATATCCCCTGTGCTATCTGAGGTTGAAAAGTACGCTTAAACTAAAGTTAAGGGTACGGTTGGGATTATATTCATTGCTGGCATCGTCAACAGCATCTACGAGCCCGTGATAATAATCCAGGTCAAGGTTTAGCCAAGTTTTGTGCGACAACCTGAAGTCGAGTCCAACACCTCCGTTAACACCTATGTCAAGTGTTCTGAAATAGGAGGAATTATGAACCACATAGTAATCCTGGTAAATGTTGCCGGCTACGTTATATTCGCTAAGTTTTACGGCAGCCGACGGACCCAGGTAGATATTCGGCCTTAGCCAGTCTGAGCGTCTGCCGAAAAAATAATAGGCCCTTGCAGGTACACGCAGGTACAACGGTCTGAAGACCTGTGCATTGCTGAAACTTTCTATTTTGTAACCTTCAGAAGATAGCCTTATCTGTCCACCCCATCCCCAGTGCGGGTTATTCAGTTTGATAAGGCTTACACCAGCATAGCCTGAGGTTTTAGCAATACCACCTACGGGCATATAACCGATCCAGCTACTTCCTATGCCGGCAACAGGCCCCAGGAATGTATATCCCGTTTTCAGATCCGCGACAGTGGTCTGCGCAAATGATGTAACCGCACTTAACATTAATCCAATCGAGAGCAATCGTATCTTTTTCATAGCATAATATTTTGGTCCGTTAAAAATCGGATAAATTCCATGCCTTCAATGTGCCTTTTCGGCAGGTTTTAACATAGCTTTTACAGTACTTTTTAACGGTATAATTTTTGCGTATAAAATGGCGAGATCAAAATTCTTATGAACAAGTTCAGCGAAGTAATAAAATCAGACAAACCGGTTTTAGTGGATTTTTTTGCCACATGGTGTGGGCCATGTAAAATGATGACACCTATATTGCACGAATTAAAGGGAGCTATGGGCGATAAGATCACCATTCTGAAAATAGACGTAGACAAGAATCCCGAAGTCTCCTCACAATTCCAGGTACAGGGAGTTCCAACACTTATTATATTTAAACACGGCAGAGTAGCCTGGCGTCAGTCGGGTGTGGTGCCCGCGAAGGAGCTGGAGCGTATACTCACAAGCATCTAGTACTAGCTAAACAACTCGGGCTCAGTAAACGGGCTCCCGGTTTTCAAAAAACGAAATAACTGGTTCACATTTAGGGGCTTGGAGGCGTTTTCCACTCATCCCTGTGCTTCCTCAGCGGGTGCTCTTTTGATTTGTTAAAGATCATTGGTCCATTCTCGCGGCCGGCGCGGCGTGCGCGTTGTTCGTCTGGTGGGAGGTTCTTCTCCTCACGGCATTCTTCGCTGCAGCAACCCTCATACTTAGCGGCGCATTCATCGCACTGGATGAACAACAGGTGACAGCCATCGTTTTTGCAGTTGGTGTGGGTATCGCAGGGCTTACCACAGATATGGCAGGCTGCAATTACATCTTCGGTAATACGCTCGCCCAGGCGCTCATCAAATACAAAGTTCTTACCCTTAAATTTTACCGGGAGATGTTCTTCTTTGGCCTTGCGGGCATACTCAATAATGCCGCCTTCCACGTGAAAAACATTTTTGAACCCATTATGCAGCATATAGGCGCTGGCCTTTTCGCATCGAATGCCTCCGGTGCAGTACATAATGATGTTCGTATCCTTCTTATCCTTCAGCATATCGACCGCCATGGGCAACTGATCGCGGAAGGTATCAGAGGGTATTTCTATTGCGTTTTCGAAATGGCCCACTTCATATTCATAGTGGTTGCGCATGTCTACTATAATGGTGCCGGGCTTTTCGGAGAGCTCGTTGTATTCTTTTGCTTTCAGGTATTTGCCCTTCCGTTCCATGCTGAATGTAGGGTCATCGATACCATCAGCTACTATTTTAGGCCGCACCTTCATGCGCAGCACCCAAAACGACTTCCCATCATCTTCCATCGCTATATTCATGCGAATACCATTCAGATCGGGATGAGCTGCGTACAGGGCGTCACGAAATGCCTCGTAATTGCTTGCTGGTACACTAACCTGGCCGTTAATACCCTCGTGGGCTATGTACACACGCCCGAAGACCTTAAGGGCGTTAAAAGCGATGTAAAGCGAGTTGCGAAAAGCGCCCGGATCCGCTACCGGGAAGTATTGATAGAACGATACGGTTGTGCGCGGCTCAGTTTCGGCCAGCATCAGTTGTTTCAGTTCCTCATTGTTTACGCGGTTGTGTAGCACTGGCATGGTGTACCTTCCTTTGTTTGAAACCCGCCGCCGCTAAAAGCTATGGCGGGCGATGAAGAAAGTGCAAAGTTAATGATTTCGGCAGCGTTCGGAGCTGATCCTGGTCATATGAGCGTAATAACCAGGGGTATTTTACCAACTTTCTGCTTACCTGTATATACCTGGAACCGAAAGAAAATGCAGCCATAATAGCAGAAAGCTGTGTGAGGGTATGGCAATACAGAAAAAATGACTATTTTTAGACGCGAAACTACATCCATGGTAATGAGATATATTCTGGCTACAATATTATTGTCTATTAGTTTTCTATCTGTTCAGGCTCAGACAACCGATCCTGAAGTAATAGCAACAGCAAGTTCGCTTACCGGTATGTATACCTGTACTGCACAGGGTGTGGAGTGCGACCAGATACTCACCAAGCTGAAGCTGGAGCACAAAGCGAATGCAGACGGGGGTATTTTTACGTATACTAAGGTCAACCTGTATGATGATGGCTCACGGCGCGTGACGTACAGGTATGTGGGTGAATGGTATGTGCTTGAAAATAAATCGAAAGCAAAGGGTGACAAGACAACAATGATAGTGGTGGATATAGATGATTTTCCTGAGACCTATGCGATGTTCCTGGTAAGAAAGGATGGCAGCCTGCAGGAGCTTAACCGCAAGAATCCTGAGAAAATGCCGCTATACAGCTATTATGATAGCTCCCAGCACGAAGTATTTATAGCCCGCAAGGCAGCCAAGCCTTTGGCACTGCACAGGGCATTGTACTACAGGTATGAAGCGCATAAATATCTCGATGCGACCTTTGAGCACGTCTACAGAAAGAAATAAGAAAACATTTAAGTGACTATAACCATCTAAGCGGGTTACGCCTGCGCTGGAGTATGTATTGCTTCATATTCATCCAGAAAGCCAATACCATGTATACTATTACCGGTGAGCCCAGCGTAAGAAAGGAAATGTAGATAAACCACAGCCTGATGCGGGACGTGGCCACGCCCATGCGCTCACCAATAGCCTGGCAAACACCAAACGCCTTCCATTCAATAAAATCCTTGATGTCGTAAAGCCTGCGCATATTGCAAATTTAACCAAGTATCTGAGTATTACAACTTTAGCGGCAAGGAATGTGCCGGATTTTACCAAAGGATAACAAAGTACAAGCTAAAAAAGAATAACCCACTCTCTCGAATGGGTTATCTCTGGAATTTGGATTTTCATTTTTAGAATTTCAACTACGCCATTACCTTAGCGGCAAACTCGCTACGGATCACGTTGAGTGCGCCTCCTGCCCTGAACCACTCTATCTGTTGTTCGTTGTAGGTATGGTTCACTTTTATTTCTTCCTTGTTACCGTTCTTGTGGTTGAGCACTAAGGTAAGCTGTTCGCCCGGTGTAAACTCGGTAAGGCCGATAATATCAATGGTGTCATCTTCCTGTATCTTGTCGTAGTCCTGCTTGTCGCAGAAGGTGATGGCCAGCATACCTTGTTTCTTCAGGTTGGTTTCGTGGATACGTGCGAAGCTCTTTACAAGTATCGCGCGAACGCCCAGGTGGCGGGGTTCCATAGCTGCGTGCTCGCGGCTGCTGCCTTCACCATAGTTCTCATCACCTACTACGATACTCCCTATGTTATGTGCCTTGTAAGCACGGGCGGTTGCAGGCACTTCGCCATATTCGCCGGAAAGCTGGTTCTTAACTTTATTGGTATCCATGTTGAAGGCATTGATAGCGCCTATCAGCATGTTGTTAGAGATATTGTCGAGGTGGCCGCGATACTTAAGCCACGGACCTGCCATAGAGATGTGGTCAGTAGTACACTTGCCAAATGCTTTGATCAGCAGTTTCAGACCGGTAAGGTCCCTGCCGTCCCAAGCATCGAATGGTGCCAGTAACTGCAGGCGATCACTCTTAGGGTCTACGAGTACCTGTACTTTAGAGCCATCTGTAGCAGGAGCGTGGTAACCTGCGTCCTTCACATCAAAGCCCAGTGGCGGCATTTCGTAGCCTTGTGGCTCAGCCAGCTTTACATCTTCTCCCTTTTCATTCTTAATGGTATCGGTAAGCGGGTTGAATGACAGCTTGCCGGCAAGTGCAAATGCGGTAACTATTTCAGGAGACGCCACGAATGCATGCGTAGACGAAAGGCCGTCATTACGCTTTGCGAAGTTCCTGTTGAAAGAAGTTACGATCGTGTTTTTCTTGGAAGGGTCGGCTACGTGACGCGCCCACTGACCGATACATGGTCCGCAAGCGTTGGCCAGTACCACACCGCCCATTTTATCAAAAGTATCCAGCAATCCATCGCGCTCTATGGTATAACGCACCATTTCAGAGCCAGGGGTTATGGTGAACTCACTTTTTGCCTTCAGACCTTTAGCCATACCGTCCTTTGCAATAAAAGCAGAACGCGAAATGTCCTCATAAGAAGAGTTGGTGCAGGAGCCGATCAGGGCAACTTCCACATCTTCAGGCCAGCCATGCTCTTTCAGCGCTGCAGCCATCTGGCTGATGGGCGTAGCAAGGTCAGGCGTGAACGGACCATTCACATGTGGTTCCAGGTCGTTGAGGTTTATTTCTATCAGTTGATCGAAGAATGCTTCAGGGTTGTCATATACTTCCTGGTCAGCGCGGAGGTCTTTCATCACGCCGTTCGCCAGTTGTGCCACATCTGAACGGTTGGTGCCGCGAAGGTAGTCGCCCATTTTCTCATCGTAACCGAAAACAGAACAGGTAGCCCCTATTTCAGCACCCATGTTGCAGATAGTGCCCTTGCCGGTGCAGCTCAGGCTGTCTGCGCCTTCGCCAAAATATTCTACGATAGCGCCGGTACCACCTTTTACTGTGAGTATGCCTGCAACCTTCAGGATAATGTCTTTAGCGGATGTCCAGCCACTCATTTTGCCGGTGAGCTTCACGCCGATAACCTTGGGCATTTTAAGCTCCCATGGCAGGCCTGCCATCACATCCACTGCGTCTGCACCGCCTACGCCTATGGCTACCATACCAAGGCCGCCTGCATTAGGTGTGTGGCTGTCTGTGCCAATCATCATACCACCCGGGAATGCATAGTTCTCAAGCACTACCTGGTGAATGATGCCAGCGCCTGCGCGCCAGAAACCGATGCCATATTTATTTGAAATAGAAGCAAGGAAATCATAAACTTCTTTGTTCACGTCCATTGCGGTAGCGAGATCGGCAACAGCGCCGGTCTTGGCCTGTATCAGGTGGTCGCAATGCACGGTGCTCGGCACGGCTACCTGGTCGCGGCCGCATGTGCTGAACTGGAGCAAAGCCATCTGTGCTGTTGCATCCTGCATGGCCACGCGGTCGGGCGAAAAATTCACATAATCATGCCCGCGGCCATAAGCCTTTGTAGGCGCATCATAGGTATGGGAATACAGTATTTTTTCTGTGAGCGTCAGCGGGCGGCCTAACAGTTTGCGGGCAGCAGCTACTTTTCCCGGTAATTGCTGGTAAATCTTTTGGATCAGATTGATATCGAATGCCATTATGGAAGAATTTTAAGCGTTTTTTTGTTTCAGTGTGCAAAGGTACGTAAATAGTTAATTTGTTTAAAGGCATGTAAATACAAAATATCAAATTTGCAGCCGTATTCAACCTATTTTTACATACGGAATGCGTTTTCTTCAATTACTATTCTACTCGCAAGTATTCATTTGTGGTGATTTCTCTGTTTCAGCACAAACAGGTGTTGCCAACTGCAATACTTTGGTCACCCCGGCTAACCGCAGTATCCGGCTTTGCTCGGATGGAGATAAGCATTACGTAGAATGGAATAATAGTGGAAAAACAAACCGTTTAGATGATGCTTTTTATTCGTCCGAAATAGGGCATGTTGGATAGCCTGAGCTTATTTCCGAAAACAAAGATTGCATTTTTTTGAAAGTAGGATGCGGAAGCCCTTGTTGGACGGGAGTTTTTTTACCACTCTACGAAGGCGGCAAGCCGAGCCAGATCAGCAACTACATTGCGATAAATCTGGACTCTGACCTGGTTGCATACATTTATGATGAAGATATAACGGTACAGAGTTTACGGTCGTCCAGGAAAACAAAGCTTTATCCCGCCGCTTATCCCGCCGCCTGTATTGACTCGGCATACTTTCGGAATAACAAACTGTACTACCAATGGAATGGGGAAACGTTTTATGGTAAGGGAAGGAAAGCTACTGCAACTAAAAAAGAATACGCTATCAAAAAATAGACTTTTGGTGCGACAGCGCCAATGCAGAGCTTTATAGTGACCTCCGAAATGTCAATTTTGCCATCAATATTAAAACAACAAAGGTCGCCCGAAGGCAACCTTTGTTGTTTTAATATTGGCATGTATTATAAGTTTGTATACCATCCGGCGTGGACGCGGATATTATTAATTGTATTTAATACTTTATACAGCTTTAGCCCTTCTGTTTAACGTTTTTGGAAAGGGAATAATCTTGCCGGATTTTTCAGCTTTTATGATTTGCGCAGTCAATATTGCATCTTGTTTTTGTTGAGCCAAAGACGTTTTTTTCTGCGTTCCAATAAACCCAATTTCATCCAGATCGTAATATTGATTTTTATTAGCCATTGAAGTAGTCTTTATAATACGAATTTACTAATTTTTTAGCAGGAATTGTTGAAATACTCATTCTATCTCTGAAAATTAACGTTGCGCCTAGTGAGTCTGCATAGTGTTGTATAATTTCTGTCTTAGACGTAAAAGCAACATACCCTTCAAAGCCTAAATCAAAACTCATTTTACAAGCAAAGGCCACTAAATTACCGGCAACGCCGAGGTATTTTTTATCCTGTCCATAATTGTGAGGAGCTGTTTCAATCAGGTGCATTTCAACATAGTTATCCATGGGCTCTAAACTGATAAGACCCTGTATGGTTACATCTCCGGAAATTGTAAGCTTATAAATAGTTCTTGTTTCATTTTTATGTTCAGTTTTCCAGTTAAAGCGCCAACCATCTTTTTTAGTAATGCTTTTTAAGTCTGGTTGCGAAACGACTACTATTTCCGTATCATGACTGTTATTTGTGACGGCGTCTTCAATACTATTTGTGATCTTATCTATAATAACAGATACTTTGCGCATTTGAAAAGGGAATTAAATCATAAATTTAGAAAAGAGACTTTATGATACCCACACATTTTTTACAAAAACAACAAAGGCTGCCCGAAGACAGCCTTTGTAATATTAGATAGCCGGCAACTGCCAACTGAAAATTGGAAACTGAATTATGGGAATATACCCAGTTCTTCGTATGATACACCCACCTTGTTGATCGCTACTGTGAATGCTGCGGTACGCATATCTACAGCGCCTTTATGACTGATCCATGCATCGCGGATCTCGTGGTAAGAACTGATCATCGTGTCCTCCAGGCCGGAATAAACGAGGTCTACCTCATCAGGGCCGTGCAGTAATTGTTCGCGCTCAATGTCAGAAACTCTTTTACCGGTCAGGTCTTCTACAGATTTCAGCAGGAAAGTATTCTGATTTTCGCTGAAGCGCTTGTCCATACGGCCAAAACGTACGTGACTGAGGTTTTTCAGCCATTCAAAATAAGATACGGTAACACCACCTGCGTTCAAATACATGTCCGGAACCACGAGTACACCCTTGCGGTCCAGTATTTCGTCTGCTTCCGGTGTCAGCGGGCCGTTTGCAGCCTCACCTATTATTTTCGCCTTGATGCGCAATGCGTTGCTGCCGTTGATCACGTTCTCAAGTGCCGCCGGGATCAAAATGTCGCATTCCTGCTCCAGTATCTCAGCGCCATTCTTGAAGTTGATAGCTCCTTCGTAGTTGAGGATAGAACCTGTTGCCTTACGGAAATCAACGACTTTATATACGTCCAGGCCTTTTTCGTTGTAGATGCCACCTTCGTATTCAGAAAGACCAACAATAATAGCTCCGTTATCCTGGAAATATTTCGCGGCATGATAGCCCACATTTCCTAAGCCCTGAATGATCACCCTCTTGCCTTCAATGCCGGTAGTCAGGCCGATCTTCTTCATGTCTTCGGCTATGTGGCAAAGCTCGCGGATACCATAATATACGCCAAGGCCGGTAGCCTCGGTGCGGCCGCGAACACCGCCTTGCGTTACCGGTTTGCCGGTAATACATGCCAGTGCATCCACTTCACCTGGTTTCAGGGAAGCGTAAGTATCTACGATCCAGCTCATTTCGCGGGCGCCGGTACCGTAGTCAGGTGCAGGAACGTCAATGCCAGGGCCTATGAAGTTTTTCTTCACCAGCTCAGATGCATAACGACGGGTTATTTTTTCCAGTTCGAATGGAGTATATTTTTTAGGATCGATCTTGATACCACCTTTTGCACCACCAAACGGTACATTTACTATAGCGCATTTGTAGGTCATCAACGCAGCCAGTGCCATTACTTCGTCCTGGTTCACGTCCATGCTATAGCGTATACCGCCCTTGCATGGGAGCTTATGATGTGAGTGCTGCACACGGTATGCTTCGATTACTTCTATTTTGTCGCCGATGCGTACCGGGTACTTCATACGATATACCGAATTGCAGGCCTTGATTTGCTCCAGGATGCCTGATTCGAAGCGGGTATATTTTGAAGCTTTGTCAAAATTGCGTTCTACCCCATGAAAAAAGCTGTAATGAGCGTGATGTGCTGGCTTTACTGTTTCCACCTTTTCTTGAATTTTAGTGTGAGATAATTAAATTATTTATTTTCTTTTTCCAGTTTACCGATCTTGCGGTCAAGCATTATGAGGTACGCAAAAATCCCCGCAAAGATAGTAGCTAATACCACAACCACAACGTAAATTTTACCGTTCGATCGCAGGGTATCAGCCATTTCTGTTTGCGCGCTGGCGCTAACGCCAGTTATTAATAATAAAAATATAGTAGTTAACAGGTGTTTGCCCATATTACTTTGTTTTTTCCAGTTCAAATTGAAAAGCATTTTCCCTGCGGTATCTTACCAGCTCCAGTCTTACTTTCAGCGTTGCGATCCATATGCCAAACATAGCCCAGCCGATAACCGCCGGATAGAATACAAAGCGCATATACTTGTCGAGATCGTATTGTTTGAAGGCCGGGTTGCCGCCATTACCGGGGTGCAGTGAGTCTACCATACGGGGAATAACAAATATCAGCGGGATCATCATTGCAAAGGCAAATACGTTGTACACAGCCCCGATCTTGGCTTTCTTTTCTTCATCTTTCAGGCCGCTGCGCAGTATGCTGTAGGCGAAATAGATAAGCATGCTCATGGCCGCACCCAGCAATTTTGCATCCGGCACCCAGGCTGCCCCCCATGTGAATTTAGCCCACTCCATGCCGGTAACATACCCAAGGATATTGAACGCAATGCCGGTATTGGTGAACTGCACAGCATAAATATCATCGCGCAGGTCGCTGGTGCGCAGGTACTTGATGGAATAGAAAAAAGCGCAGCCATAAAGTGCGATCATGGTAAACCACATCGGCACATGGAAATAAAGATTACGTATGGTCTCATTGAGAATATCCAGCCGCGGCACAGGCATCAGCAAGCCTGCGACAACTACATACATGCAAAGAATGATACAGATTATTTTCCACCCCCAGCTACGCATCCCGGTATTTGAAAATTTTGGCAAAAGTAATATTAAATACCCAATTGCAGAATGGCTTTATTTGTTGCCTTCTTTGGGCCTGTACACCTGCACTGTCCACGAGTCCCCTTTAGCATTGGTTACCTTGTTGCGGTCCTGTAGTGCCATTATCTCATCCATTTGCATCCACAGGCCGGTTTCTTCCTTGCCGTGCTTGTCAACCATGCTGATGATGAATATGCCACCGGGCGCCAGGTTTTTGAACAATGCACGTACAGCTTCTTTCGGGTTGCGGAGGTAATAAAGGCTTTCATTGTAGATGATCACATCATATTGCCCTGCCACGTCCAGCTTATTCAGGTCGCCCGTGGCAAAGCTGGCTCTGTCGTTTTTGATCTTCTGTGCGTTTTCTATGGCCACCTCACTAAAGTCTATTCCGAGATAAGATGCATAATCTGCCGACCCAAATTTTTCCAGCAGCACACCCTCACCGCAGCCAAGGTCCAGCACACGCGCATTGGGACAGAAGGTCTTCGTAAGGCCTACGATAATGCTATACCGGCCAAGCTCCGCTATCCCCCTGAGCCCATCCCATTTCTTGCCTTCATACTGCAGCTCGAAGCGGTATTTTTGAGAAGTTTTTCGTTTGATGAATTTTATAAGACTCACTGATATTGCTTTAGCTTTCTAAAATTAATATCTAATTTAACAATCGCGTTTAAAATATTGATGAAAAGAAGAGGCGTTTGAAAGTTTGAGGTTTCTATTTGAAACCTCAGAGAGTAGTCAGGTTCCTTTAAGCTTGCAAAATGAAACCTTATAAAATGTATACTGTCCAGTTCGACAATAAAAATGCAGCCGCGGCCAAGGTCGCGGAGTTGGTGGGCTGCAGGCGCAGAAGAGGTGATCATTACCCGCAACACCACTGTGTCACTGTTAAACTAAGTACGCATATATTGCAGGAAATTAATAATATTATAGCTTTATGTTCAGTCTTTATAATTTCACCCAATAGATATTCTGGAGAAAATAAAATATCATATCGACCACAAACATTTGGTGCGGATTGAAAGACAAAAAAATGAATTTAAAGGCAACTCAAAAGGGTATATTCTTGACTATTCAAATTCATTTTTGTTATTACAGGAAGTAGATGATTTTAGAGTACTGGGTTTCCTGATTATTCCAATTGAAACTATTTCCGGCGTAAGATTCAATAAAGATGATAAGTACCAAGATAAAATTATGTTTTGGGAAAAACAAAAGGAAAAAATTGGTATTACTTATAAAATTGACTTAACCAATTGGAATACAGTTTTCCAATCAATAAAGGCAACTGGACATAATGTAATTATTGAAGGTGAAGCTTTGAACGATGGTTATTTTACAATTGGACCAATAAAACGGGTAGCAAAAAATGCTGTTAGTATACAGTATGTTAGTACCGGGGGCTTTCTTGAAATGCCTCTGGATAAAATAGACTACACGGATATTACAATTGTACAATTTAATGATAGGTATATTGACATATTTAGCAAATACCTTAGAGTGAAAAAATAGACAATGAACAAACGCACCTTCCTCAAAAGCACATCCCTCCTCGGTCTCGGTAGCCTGGTGAGTTATTCTTCGATCGGTAAGATCGTTAAGTCCGTGGCTAACCTACCGGTCGAAGCCGTGGCGCAGGATGAAGATTTCTGGGCCGCGATAAGGGGAGGGTATAAGCTGAAACCCGATTATATAAACCTGGAGAACGGCTATTATTCTATTATGCCGCAGGAGATACTGGAAAAGTACCTGGACCATGTGCGGGATGTTAATATGCAGGGTTCGTACTACATGCGCACTGTACAGTTCGACAATAAAAATGCGGCCGCGGCCAAGGTGGCTGAGCTGGTGGGCTGTAGTAGGGATGAGGTGATCATTACACGTAACACAACCGAAAGCCTGGACATGATCACAAGCGGCATGAACTGGAAAGAGGGTGACGAGGCAGTAATGGCTGAGCAGGATTATGGCGCTATGCTGGATATGTTCAAACAGGTATCGAAACGCTATGGCATGACCAATAGGATAGTCTCTGTGCCAATGGACCCTAAAAGCGATGATGAGATCGTGCAACTCTATGCCAATGCCATAACTCCACAAACTAAGCTGCTCATGGTGTGCCACATGATAAATATCACCGGCCATATTCTGCCGGTGCGCAAAATATGCGACATGGCCCACAGCAAGGGAGTACCTGTGATGGTGGATGGCGCTCATGCCATAGCACATATAAAGTTCTCTATACCTGATCTGGATTGCGACTACTATGGAGCCAGCCTGCACAAATGGCTCAGTGTGCCACTGGGAGCAGGTATGCTTTATGTAAAGAAAGACCACATCCCCCGGGTATGGCCTTTGTTTGCAGACAGTACGAAGAAAGATACAGATATTCAGCGGCTGAACCATACCGGCACATTGCCTGTAGCCACCGATCTCACCATTGCAAACGCAATAGACTTCTACCACAAAATAGGCGCAGACAGAAAAGAAGCCCGCCTGCGATACCTGCAGAATTACTGGACAAACAAGGTGCGCAACATGCCGCATGTGATACTCAATACCCCCACGGATGCCACCCGCTCATGCGGGATAGCCAATGTGGGCATCAAAGGCATGAAACCCGGTGAGCTTCAAAAAACGCTGCTTGATCAATACAGGATCTATACCGTGGCTATAGACGGTGCAGGTGTGCACGGTTGTCGTATCACTCCGAATGTTTTTACCACCACTACCGAAATGGAAGCACTGGTAAAAGCGCTTACAGAGATACGGTAAGGCCGGGAGCATAAAGTTCACCACAGTGAAAGCGGCGTTAGCGGGGAGAGGTCTTGAAAGTACTGAGCAGGCGCAGGATTTCCCGCATTACCATTTTTTCTTTTTCAGGGTCGTAGGGCGTTAGCGCCTTTAGCATAATGCCCATCGAATTGCCAAACGGCAGATCGAGCATCATGACGTGATTCTCCATTTTATCACCGCCTTTATCATAAAACTCGCTGGCGTAGTATACCTTATGCCCGGACTCTTCTGTTGTCGCCAGATTCGAGATGCGGTAATTTGGCTTCATCGAGTCAGCAGCCCGCGTTTTTCCATAAAAATACTTCGCGAATGCGGCGAACGTGTATCCCGGCATAGGCGGGATCGCAGAGAACGTAAATTCATTGCCATCAAGGGTGGCCACTACTTTGAAATCGTCTGCATAGGATATATCAGAAACCTCGAATTTGGAACTGTAGTTGAATGAAATGCCGAATTTTTTATTTGTAAAAGTTCGCTCCGTGAACGGTTCCTTGGCGCTTTGTGCCAGCGCAGGCGATGTGTGTGCGATCAAACCGAGCAGTACATAAAATATGGTGCTCATCTTCATGAAGTGAATTCTAAACAGAGTATTCATATGCCCCGAAGATAAGTGAATTCCCAAAGGCCGCTATCTGCAGGTCAGGCGATAATTGATAAGAGGTACACTGCAATAATTATTATTTTATATAACCAAACGTTTGATGGTTTTAAAACGTCTTTATTTATAGCGATGCATTCCCTTTGCTATTTGCAATGCAGATGCGAATTGTTTTTTGGCTTTAACCACACACAATAAACCCGTTATGAAGCAAATCCTTATCGTTTTCTTTTCGATGATCCTATTGTTGCCGCCCGCAAAGTGTTTAATACCGGCGGCTGATGCCCAGGCAAGCGGTTGGGTATGGGGGCGGGGAAATACAGGCGCAGGTGTCGATGCATATGCAGTGGCCACAGATGGCTCGGGAAATGTGTACGGCGCGGGTGTGAATTACGAACACGCGCCCTGCTCTTTTGGCGCTATTACCGTGCCCAATTCGTCGGTTACCGGCACAGCAGGCGCCCTGGGGTTCATACAATCGGTATGGGTAAAATACAGCAGTACCGGTACCGTATTATGGGCAGATGGTACGCAGAACAGCGACGACTGGTTATATAATATCACCACCGATGCCAGCGGAAATCTTATCGTATTCGGCGGCTTTGATAGTCCTACCCTTACGTTGGGCGGTACCACTGTCACAAATGCCTATGGTTCATCCGGCGGCAATCAGAACTTCATTGCCAAGTACAGTCCCACAGGTACTTTGCTCTGGGTAATAGCGGATGGCAATTCCACAAATACTTATCATTCTTTTCTGGGCGGAGTATGTATATTAAGTACCGGTGGGGTGGTCACAGATGCCGCCGGCAATATATACATCACATCCAGCTTTCAGAAGCCCAGTATCACCATGGGGAGCGTTACGCTCACCAATACCGATCCAAGCGGCAGCACACACGATATTTTTGTTGCGAAATATACCCCGGCCGGCACACTGGTCTGGGCTAAGAGTGCAGGGGGTGTTTCTGATGACTATGCATATGGAGTGGCATTGGGCGCGGGCGGTAATATATATGTAACTGGACCTTTCTGGTCACCCTCTATGACCGTAGGGGCGTCTACGATCGCCAATCCTTATGGGGGTGTCGGTAGTTTCGGGGGCACGCCGCTGGCTTATATTGCGGAGTTCTCACCAACAGGTACGCCATTGTGGGCGCAGGGCGCCGGTGGCAGCAACGGTGCATACGGCATGGGCGTAGTTAGCGATCCGGCAGGCAATGTTTACATGACCGGCGCCTTTGGTGACGCTTCGATCACCTTCGGTTCAACTACGGTCAACAGAACCTATCCCGGAGCTGCGCCTAATCTCGCGCTTTACCTGGTACAATATTCGCCTGCTAATGTTGTGACCTGGAGCAAAACAATAGGTTCTCCCTCCCGGGGTGTATGGGGCTTCGCAATTGGCCTTGCAGCATGTGGTGAAGTATGGGTTAGCGGAAATTATTCGGAGCCGGCGGATGTCGATGGGCATACGCTTGCGCTCACCGGTGGCGGGGATCCGGTCTTTGTTGCCGGTTATACCCTTTCAGGAAGTGTTATTGGTTATTCCGGTTTAGGTTCCGGGGGGGATGATCAGAATGGTATTGCGGTTGACCCTAATGGAAATGTATACATATGCAGCGACTACATAGATTTTGGTAGCGGCTTTTCTATAGGGCCGGATGTGCTTACGGACAGCGGCGGTGGCGAATACCTTTATATCGGTAAGTATGCAAACATCGCAGGTACGTCAGATACGACTTATCGTCGCCAGGATACGGTCTTGTGCGGGTCAGGCATTGTGACACTCAATGCACCGGGAGGCTATGGTAATTACACATGGGATAATGCCACCAACCTGGTTACGCGTGATATAAATACAACGGGTACTTATTGGGTTGTTTGCGCCAGTACCTGCGCTATACCTGTTGTCATAGATACCTTTAATGTTACGATCACACCTGCGGGCAACTCCACCACCACCACGAATATGGCTATTTGCAGCGGTGCCGGTTCTGTGACTTTAATTGCTGATCCGGGCTTTGGCACCTATACCTGGAATACGGGCAGTACCGGTTTGTCTGAGGTGGCAACCACCCCCGGAATATATTGGGTGCATGAAGTGAACGCATGTGCCACACGCACGGATACATTCAATGTTAATGTCTATCCGCCGCTTATGGTAACGGCGTCATCGGATGTGAAAGCTTGTAACTCTTTAGTAGACCTGCTGTGCCCCGCGCCAGGCACATCAACTTATAAATACGCGTGGTCCGGCCCTGTGGGCTTTACCAGTACAGTAGAAAATCCATCTATCACCAATGTAACTGCTGCTGTGCAGGGTGTTTATTCTGTTATTGTTACGGATAACACTACCGGCTGCGCAGGTGGTGCGATCACCACAGTAACGCTTGGCCCGGTTGGTTTCCAGCTTACAGGCATTACCCCGCCCCAGACGATAAACTATGGCGGCAGTGTGCAGTTGAATGCGGACAATGGGGTCTTTTATTGGTGGATGCCTAATGACGGCACGCTGGATAACCGGAATATCAATAACCCCATTGCCAGTCCATTGCAGAAAACTATTTATACTGTTTATGCCATGGATAGCGCGGGGTGCAGGGATACGGCGCAGATCATTGTCGATGTGATCTTTGATAGTGTTACTATCCCTTCCGCCTTTACACCGAACGGAGATGGCCTTAACGACATCTTCCGTCCGATAGGTATGAAATACCAGAAACTTATTGAGTTCAGTGTTTATAACCGTTGGGGCCAGCAGATATTCACGACCGTTGATAAAGCAAAGGGCTGGGACGGTTCATTCAGCGGTGTACTTCAGGACCTGGGTGTATACCAATACGTGCTTATTGTGGCCATGGCCGATGGAGAGAACCGGGTCTTTAAAGGGAATGTGACACTGATACGGTAGTTGGTCGTAAGTCATACGTATTATTGTAATTAGCGTTTTCGTAGCCCTTGCCACGCAGGGGTTATGTTTTTTTTGACAATTGGGTCAGCAGGTTTTCCGGCACGGAAATTTTTAACAATCTACCCTCTATATTTCTCCTATATTTATACTTTCCTATTAGATTATTTGGAAAAGCCCCTTTAGGGGTTTGGGGTTTATGAAAATACAACGCGCAGCGCCTGTAAATGAATTATTGGCTAAACTGATCTTTCTCATCCTGCCTACGGCAGCGGTGAGCTATTTCCTGTTGCAGAACGTAAACCAGTACTATTCTATCCTGCAGAACCAGGCGCTTCAGCAGACGGCTTATTTCGCCGCAGGCATGGGAATTGCCGCTGTCCTTTATTCGTTACGTATCCGTTTTCTGCCTACTTATATAGTGCTTATTCTCGCACTTTACACCATTTACAAGGGGCTTGACAAATACAGCAGCAGTGAATTCGATGCGTTTTTTATTGCGCGGCGTTTCCAGGCGTTTGCTATCCTTTTCGTTACCGGCTGGCTCATAGGCTGGGGATTTGTGCGCTGGCGCTATTGGTCTGTTGGTGTAGCTGCGTGCTTGCTGAGCGGATGTATAGCCCTTATCGCCAAGGCCAATTCAGATACGGTCTACGGCCTTTTGCGTGCGTTTACTCCGGCCTTGCTCTATTCGGTATATGTTATTTTTACAGCAGAGCAGATATATAACTATAAAGACAAGTCTCAGAAATTCTGGTGGTTCCTGTCACTTCGTTTGTTCCTGTTCAGCATATTGGCCATACTACTGGCAATCGGTGTCATCTACAAGATGCGGCGCGAGATAAAAGAGACTGTGGCAAACTATGGAGGTGGCGGCAAGGCCGGTCAGAATGCTATGCTGAAGCAGCGGCCTGACAGTACTTTCGACCTCAACGATTACACCCGGCTCAGCAGTTCGCTCAGCCGCAGCAAGCAATTGCTTTTTTGCGCGCACATCGATAATTTTTTCCCCAATACCCAGATACCAAACCCATTGTATCTGACGGCTTTTTACTTCACTAAATTCGATACACTCACCGAGACATTTGAGCGGGATTCTACCATTCCATTCAACGACCTTTTTCAGCCCGACCCTTCAAAAATACCGCTGTTCTCCACTGTTTCAGATTCCTCGGTCATTAAGAACAGCCTCGGCTCCAAATTACGGGAGACCGTGGAGATACAGGTCTACAGCAAAATGCTCTCACCGTCCACCTACCTTGCGCCTAATGTGGGTTACTTTGTACAGCCCATAACCATAGAGAAGGATTTCAGGGAAGAGTTCAAATTCGCTTTCAGGGCCAAGAGCTATGTGTCTGCACTTAATAGCGCCTACTTCATTTACAATGTACAAAACCCGGAGATAAAGGCATTCCAGGAAATGCGCTTCCAGGTGTTGAGGAAGGTACTCGGTTATGACAGCGTCAACGCCGGGTTTATGAAGTACTACACCTATATGCCGGCGGGCGATAAGTTCAAAACGATAGGTGATCTTGCGCACAAAATAACGGATACAGCACACACACCGGTAGATAAAGTGCTTGCCATTCGAAATTACTTCTACTCCAAAGACGAGAATGGAGACAGATTGTATTCATACACAGACAACCCCGGTATCCCTGATCTTCCCAATGCTTCAAAGCTCATCTATTTTCTGAATGAGAATCACAAGGGGTATTGCGCTTATTATGCCGGCGCAACTTTATTCATGCTTCGCTCGCTGGGCATTCCGTCCCGAATTGCTGTCGGTTTCCTTACAGAAGATCGCAGTGATAAGAATAAGGGGTGGTACTGGTACTACGCCAACCAGGCACATGCTTGGGTGCAGGTCTACTTCCCGGGTTATGGCTGGCTCGACTTTGACACTACCGTAGGGAATGATAATGAGAACCGTCCCACACCGCAGCCTGACGGCACGCCTCCCATGCAACCTCCTAAGGCGTGGCTGGCGGCAGAAGGTATTGTTGAAAATATAGACACGCTGAAAAAGATCATGCAAATGTCTGTGCGGCAGTTTGTGTTTCACGATAAGGAATACAAGCTAACTAAGCCCACTACCATTGAAATGGACATGAAGGTGGCGGTGGTATACCGCGACAGTGCGGCTGCACCACTTCGGTCTGTGCAGAAAGGGGATGAGGGAACCGCGGTGTCGTATGCAGAGGCCATGAAGAAAATGGCGGAGTTGCCGGACGAGAGCGCGGCTGCACTCGTAAAGCGGCTTCCTGCTCCCGCTCCTATAGATGAAGTGTATCTGAAGCGAAAGGATGTGGTTAAGCCCAAGGAGAAACCACAGATAATAGCCCAGGTAAAGACGACCTCATGGAAAGATATCGCGCTGCTGGCGGCGGCTGTTCTGGGTGCGTTGCTCCTGTTATTCCTGTCGCTGCCCCGTATGATATTTGGCATATTCCGTTTCAGGTATAACAATGCTAAGAATGATGGTAATATGGCCTACTGGGCATATCGTGCTGCTACCTTCTACCTCCACCAGTGCGGCGTGTTCAGAAGATGGCTTACACCAATGCAGTACGCGCGAAATGTGGTAGACCCGGCCTATGGGACCTCGTTTACGCAATTCATGAATATTTACCTGAAAAAGAAGTATGCGAAGCAGGAGCTGACCGCCAATGAACAAAAGTACGTGGCAGGTTTCCTGGCGCCGTTTATAACACAGGTGCGCAGTAAAATATCGTCAGGTAAAAGATTTTCAGCTTTTTTAAACCCGCTCCGTAGCTTATCGTTTTTTATGATACCTGAAGAAGATGAAAAAGAAGTTTAATTTTGGAGCGATCACTAATGACATTTCTGAATATATACGTTAGACCGAATGGAAAAAGAAGTTGAAAAACCAGGGGGAACAAAAAGGCGGGTGAAGCGTGCTGTCCGTACGCTATGGATTTCGTTCATTGCTATGTTCGTTTTTTTTATAATCCTGGTCATCCTTATTGAGAATGGCATGGTGGGCTATATGCCTTCTCTTGCTGAGCTCGAAAACCCACAGAGCGCTATATCATCCGATGTTTACGCGTCCGACGGCACGCTGCTGGGCCGCTATTATGTGCTGGACCGGTCTAACAGCAAGTTTTCGGAGATTTCCCCAAACGTCATCAATGCGTTGATAGCAACGGAGGATGCCCGTTTTTACGAGCATGCGGGTATCGATCCTATAGCTACATTGAGAGTGATATTCAAACTGGGGCATAAGGGTGGTGGCAGCACGATCTCGCAGCAATTGGCCAAGAACCTTTTCCCGCGTACCAGCCACAGCATGCTGATGTTGCCCATTATGAAGTTGAAGGAGTGGGTACTGGCGGTGAAACTGGAGCGTAACCTGACCAAGAATGAGATCATAACCATGTATCTGAATACGGTGCCGTTTGGTAACAATGTCTACGGCATACGTAACGCCTCAATGACGTTCTATTACAAAACGCCCGACAAGGTGTCTGTAGACGAGGCCGCAACACTGGTGGGCATACTTAAGGGAAACACAATTTATAGCCCGTTGCGCAATCCTAAGCGGTCTAAAGAAAGGCGGAATGTCGTGATGGAACAGATGTGCAAGGCGAATTTCCTGAAACAGGAGGCGTATGATACGTTGAAACTAAAGGATACACCGCTTGATTACCATAGGATCGATTATCATGATGGTGTGGCGCCCTATTTCAGGCAGATAGTGGAGCAGCAGGTGAAGCAGGTATGCAAGGACCTGAAAAAGCCGGACGGGACACTCTATGATATTTACAAGGATGGGCTTAAAATATGGACGACCATAGATATCCGTATGCAGCGCTATGCCGAGGAAGCGGTACAGGAGCACCTTTCCAACTGGCAAAACGCATTTGTGAACCAGGCGGCGTATAAGGATGGCAGCGTCTGGAGTAAACCAGGTATCCAGACCATTCTGAATACGAACATTAAATCATGCGACCGGTACCAGATGTATAAGAACCAGGACATGAATGAGGCAAGGGCTATGGCTGAGATGAAAAAGCCAATAAAGATGAGGGTGTTTGCCTGGACAAAAGGACATTATAAGGATACCACAATGAGCCCCATCGATTCTATTAAGTACATGAAAACCATTTTGCAGGCCGGGTTTATTGCTATGGACCCGTTCACGGGTGAGGTGAAGGCATGGGTAGGTGGGGTAGACCATAATTTTTTCCAGTATGACCACGTAAATATCAATACCAAGCGGCAGGTGGGCTCTACGATAAAGCCGCTGCTGTATTCTTTTGCAATAGACAACGGTTTTTCTCCCTGTGGTGAAGTATCCACACTGCCCGTGAATTTCCCTACCAAGGCAAACTATAATGCGGATAAAGAAGCTACCTACGACCCGCAGGTGACTATGAAAGTGGCCCTGGCAAAATCAATTAATAATGCGGCGCTGTATGTACTTAGCCAGGTGGGCATCGATCCCTTTGTAGATTTTGTGCACAAATGCAACATCTCAAGCCGCATTGATCCTGTTCCGTCTGTTGCACTTGGTGTTTCAGACATTTCACTTTTTGAGATGATCGGGGCCTATACTATGTTCCCCGGCGGAGGAATGAATACCCAGCCATTCTTTATCAGTAAAATAGAAGATAAGAACGGGATGCTGATCAAAACCTTTGCCGCATCTCAGAAAGAAGTCATCAATCCGAATACGGCATTCAAAATGGTGAAAATGATGCGTGGTGTAGTAAACTCGGGCACAGGCGCACGTCTCAGGTTCAGGTATGACATACGAAATGATGTGGCTGGCAAAACGGGTACTACCAGTAACCAGGCCGATGCATGGTTCATCGGCTATTGTCCGCAGTTGCTCGCCGGTGTGTGGGTTGGCTGCGACGACCGCGAGTTCAGGTTCCGCACAGAGCAGATGGGGCAGGGCGCATCTTCGGCATTGCCTATATGGGCTTTCTTTATGAAGCGCGTATTCGCAGATAAGAAGCTGGGTATAGACGCCAACAAGGTTTTCAAACAGCCAGCCAATTTTGACGATTGCGATAGCACAGATAACTTCGGCACACTTCCCGTGAAAGATAGCATATCCGAGACTGCTCCATTAGAGCAGTAATGAAGACAAAGACAGTTTTAAATGAGCATTAAAGTAAAGATCATAAATGATCCGGTTTACGGGTTTATCCGTTTTCCCGAGCCGGAACTGATACGTGTTATTGACCATCCTATGTTCCAGCGGCTGCGCGGAATAAAACAGATGGGTCTGGCGCACCTGGTATATCCGGGAGCGGTGCATACCCGCCTGGCGCATTCACTGGGTGCATGCCACCTTATGGGCAAGGCGCTCGATGAGCTGAAAGCAAAAGATATTACCCCTGATAAAGACGAATGTGTAGCGGCCCGGCTGGCTGCATTGCTGCACGATATTGGTCATGCTCCTTTTTCGCATTCCCTCGAGAATACGCTTGTTGAAGTGCATCACGAAACACTTTCCCGGCTGATCATGCACCGCATGAATGCTGAGTTTGGCGGATTGTTGCAGAAAGCGATAGATGTTTTCGATCATACAGGCGCCATAGGCTCGGGTGGGGGCAGCAAGTACTACCTGCATCAACTGGTATCCAGCCAGCTCGATGTGGATCGTATGGACTACCTGAACCGCGACAGTTTCTATACCGGCGTTTCTGAGGGCGTTATCGGTTACGATCGTATTTTGCAAATGCTCACCGTGCGCGACAATGAGCTGATGGTGGAAGAGAAAGGAGTGTATTCCGTAGAGAAATTTATTATTGCCCGCAGGCTTATGTACTGGCAGGTCTACTTGCACAAGACCGTCCTGGGTGCCGAGATGCTCCTGATAAATATTTTGAAAAGGGCGAAGGAACTGGCGCAAAGGGGGCAAAAATTATTTTCAACACCGGCGTTAAACTATTTCCTTTATAAAAATCTAACGGAAGAAGATTTTGTCAATGACCCGGCGCACCTTGATAATTTCCTGCAATTGGACGATAGTGATATAATGGTTTCCATAAAAGTGTGGCAAACGCATGGCGATAAAGTGCTTTCTACCCTATGCAAAATGCTAATATTGAGGAAATTGTACAAAGTTTCGCTGAGTTCTCAATCTTTGGCAAGTATTTTGGAGGATAAGAAGAAAAAAATAAAGGCTGAGTTGAATTTAAATGAAGATGATTTGCAATATTTTGCATTTGCCGGCGTTACTTCCAACAGTACTTATAATATCAACGATGAGCTGATCAAAATCGAAACAAAGAGCGGTGAGGTTAAAAACATTACGGAAATAGATGATTCGTTAGTTAACCAAACACTTGCCAGAGCCGTACATAAAAACTACATTTGCTATATTCAGTAGTTATCAGCCAGGAAAAAGGAAATTGAAACAATAAATCGGGGAGTTAAAAATCAAGGGATATTTTATTCAGAGTATGAATAACAGAAACTAATCGCACATGCAGTTTACAGCGCAGCAAATAGCTACACTGTTACAAGGCAAGCTGGAAGGAGATCCGGAAGCTAAAGTAACCGATGTGGCCAAGATAGAAGAGGCAGTGGAAGGCTCCCTGAGTTTTATCTCAAACCCAAAATATGAAGAATATGCGTATACATCAGACGCGTCTATTATTATAGTCAATGCATCGCTCGAGCTGTCCCGCCCGGTAAAGGCTACACTCATTAAGGTAGAGGATGCTTACAGCAGCTTTGCTTTCCTGCTTGAAAAATACCGGGAGATAATATCAGGGAACGCTAAAACCGGTATCGAACAGCCTTCATACATTTCGCCCAGCGCCAGAATAGCAGCCGATGTGTATGTAGGGGCTTTCTCGTATATAGGCGAGCATGCAGTGATAGAGCGTGGTGTAAAAATCTACCCCGGCTGTTATATCGGGAGTAATGTGACCATTAAAGAAAATTCAAAATTATATTCCGGAGTTAAGGTTTACGATGAGTGCCGTCTTGGTTGCAGGGTCGTTATTCATTCAGGAACAGTGATCGGTGGCGATGGGTTTGGGTTTGCGCCGCTTAGCGATGGCACCTATAAAAAGATACCGCAGATAGGCAATGTGATCATAGAAGACGATGTAGAGATAGGCTCTAACACTACTATTGACCGCGCCACTATGGGGTCTACGATCATAAGGAAGGGTGTGAAGCTGGACAACCTGATACAGATAGCACACAATGTGGAGATAGGCGAGAATACCGTTATTGCAGCGCAGACAGGCATTTCAGGGAGCACAAAGATCGGTAAGAATTGTTCGATAGGCGGACAGGTGGGTATGGTGGGGCATATACATATTGCCGATGGCACCCGCATCAACGCACAAAGCGGTTTGTCCAAATCGGTGATCAGCACAAATACGACTCTGAATGGCAGTCCGGCGTTTGAATATAAAAGTTCGCTGAAAAGTCAGGCAATTTTTAGAAATTTGCCAGATATGCAGCACCGCCTTCAGAAACTGGAAGAAACCGTGCAGGAGTTAACTGCATTATTAAGCACGCAAAACCTGGAGTATAAAAAGTGAACGAGGATATATTAGTTAAACCGGAAAGCAGAAAAAAAACAGAGACCTTGCATTCGACCAATAATAGTCAGAACCAGCAGACACTTAAAGGTTCTGTTACTCTGCACGGAGTGGGATTACATACGGGAGCAAATGTTACGATGACCATGAAGCCGGCCAGCCCCGGCTACGGCATTCGTTTTCAGCGTGTAGATCTGCCCGATAAGCCAATTGTAAAGGCCGATGTGGATTTTGTAGTAGACACTTCGCGTGGCACTACCATCGAGTATAATGGAGCCAGGGTAAGCACCATAGAGCATACGCTCTCTGCATTGGTAGGCCTGGGGATCGACAACATCCTGATAGAAATGGATGGACCGGAAGTACCGATAATGGACGGAAGCGCCCGCCAGTTCATGGATGCTATCGAAAGTGCTGGCATACAGGAGCAGGAAGCCAGGCGCATCGTTTATTCCATCGATACCAACATACATTACTACGATCCGGTAAAGAACGTAGATATGCTGGCGGTTCCATCAACGGAATACCAGATAACAGCGCTCATTGACTTTAATTCCCCTGTGCTGGGCACCCAGCACGCAGCACTGAAGCATATTTCTGAGTTTCGCGACCAGATAGGCCCTTGCCGAACTTTCTGCTTCCTTCACGAACTTGAGTATCTGCTCGACAACAACCTGATAAAGGGTGGTGACCTGAGCAATGCAATAGTAGTGGTGGACAAGATCGTAAGTGATGAGGAGCTGCAAAGACTGGCCGGTATATTCAACAAGCAAAAAATAGAAGTAAAGCAAGAGGGCATACTCAACAACATTCAACTGCATTATCCTAATGAACCGGCCCGCCATAAATTGCTCGATGTGATCGGCGACCTGGCGCTTGTGGGTCATTCTATCAAGGCGCACATCATAGCCAGCCGTCCCGGCCATGCTACCAATGTAGAGTTTGCCAAGAAGATAAAGCAGTACATAAAGAAGAACAAACACCTTTCGGATATACCACATTACGATCCCTCGCAGCAGGCCATATATGACATCACACAGATAGAGAAGGCTTTACCACATAAGTTCCCCTTCCTGTTTGTAGATAAGATCATCGAGCTGAGCGATAATCACGTGGTGGGCATCAAGAACGTGACCTTTAATGAGCATTTTTTCCAGGGCCACTTTCCCGGCAACCCGGTTATGCCCGGGGTGCTGCAGATAGAAGCGCTGGCGCAGACGGGCGGTATACTGGCGCTCAACAATATCAGCGACCGCGAGAACTATGACACCTATTTTCTTAAAATAGACAAGGTTCGCTTCAAGCAACTGGTGCGGCCAGGTGATACGCTTATTTTGAAACTGGAATTGCTGAACCCTATTCGCCGTGGTATATGTGAGATGCGGGGCACGGCATACGTTGGTAATAAACTTGCTACTGAAGCTGAGCTGGTAGCGCAAATCGTAAGAAAAGACAAAAAATGATCCACCCGCTTACATACGTACACCCGGATTCAAAGATAGGTCCCAATGTAAAGATCGATCCTTTTACTACCATTCACAGGAATGTGGAGATAGGCGAGGGTACATGGATAGGATCAAACGTAACCATTATGGAAGGTGCGCGCATCGGTAAGAACTGCCGCATTTTTCCAAGCTCGGTAATATCCGCTATTCCACAGGACCTCAAGTTCAAAGGAGAAGATACCGTTTGCATCATAGGTGACAACACAACCATCCGTGAGTGTGTGACCATAAACCGTGGTACCGCCGACCGTAACATGACCAAGATAGGCAACAACTGCCTGATCATGGCATACACCCATATAGCACACGATTGCGAAGTGGGTAACTACTGCATTTTCTCAAACAACACCACACTTGCCGGCCATATAGTGGTGGGTGATTGCGTGGTGCTTGCAGGCCTCACCGCTGTGCAGCAGTTTGTACGTATAGGTTCCTACGCATTTGTAACCGGCGGTTCGCTCGTAAGAAAGGATATACCACCTTATGTAAAGGCGGCGCGTGAGCCACTTTCCTATGTTGGCGTAAACTCCGTTGGCCTGAAACGTCGCGGATATTCCATAGACAAGATCAACCAGATCCTCGACGTATACCGTATACTCTTTGTACGCGGCTACAATGTTTCAAAAGCCCTCAGCATCATAGAAACCGATCTGCCTGTATCCGACGAACGTGATGAGATCATCAGCTTCGTTCGCGAAACAGGACGGGGCATCATGAAGGGGTACATCCGCCGTCATGGCAGCGAGGATATGCCGTAGCAAATTCAAAATTCAAAAGTCAAAAACAAGTGCATTTGTTTTAGCACTACTCTCTTTTTTTTGAATTTTGATTTTTTACTTTTGAATTTGAAATGAAGATAACCCTCGAGCATATAAGTAAGCGTTTTCAGCGGCACTGGATATTTAAGGATATTAATTATTCCTTTTCCACACCACAGGCCTATGCATTACTAGGCTCCAACGGTAGCGGCAAATCTACGCTGCTGCGCATCATTGCAGGTATGCAATCACCCTCTTTAGGCAAACTGCAATACAGTAACGGCTCACCAATTGCGCCGGAGGCTATATTCGACTATATTAGCTTCTGCGCACCCGGTATGGAGATAGTGGAGGAACTGACACTGCGGGAGTTCTTCGATTTCCATTTTTCCTTTAAGAAACCACTGCCCGGCTTTACGATCGATAAGATCATTGACCTCACCGGCCTCAAAGATGCCGAGCATAAACCCATAGGCGACTATTCATCTGGCATGAAGCAACGTGTAAAGCTTGCGCAGGCCATTTTTGCAGATACTCCTGTGCTCTTACTTGACGAGCCCTGCACCAACCTCGACCAGCAGGGCGTAGAGCAATACCGCGAATGGATGGAAGAGTATGGACAGAACAGGCTGGTAATTGTAGCCTCTAATGATCCGCGTGAATACTTTTTTTGCCGGGAGCAGATAAAGGTAGAGGAGTATAAGTAGGGATTTACTCGCTAAAATATTTTCGTTATTTACGGGACTTATTAACCTTTCAACGTGTCAACTTATTACCTAAACCCCCTACCTTTGCACCTCTGAAATAAGATAGGCCTCGTAGTACAATGGATAGTATAAGAGTTTCCGAAGCTCCAGATCCAGGTTCGATTCCTGGCGAGGCCACAAGCTTTAAATCGCCCGCAAGGGCGATTTTTTGCGTTTAAGCCACCGTATCAGGAAGTACTTTAAAAAGATGGAGAATTAGCTCAGTTGGTTAGAGCGTTTGCTTGACATGCAAAAGGTCATCGGTTCAACTCCGGTATGCTCCACAAGTGCGGGAGTTGAGTGCGCCTGTGTTTCGCTCCCTGCTTTTCCCGTTGGTGCCATCTACTCCAGGTGACACGAAACTGAAGTGTAAACCGACTTATAGGAATTGCTCCCATCATCGCACAACTTTTGTGCCTTGCTTTTTGTTGTCTTCATTTGGCCGATAGTTTCTTGCGTCGTCTTGCCGGTATTATCAACAAATGTGCAGGCGCAGGTATAGGTCTTTGTGCAGGAGGTCAGCAGTAATGTGGCAATTAGTGCCATAGAAATTAAACTTTTCACTATTGTCTTTGTTTTATTGATCAATTAAAGAACCAGTGGTAAAATACAGCATTGTCTGAAATAAAAAAATCTTAAATCCCGTCCCAGGCATATCCTGTTTCTCTGCACAGTACCTGTTTCTAACGACAGAGTATTTGAAACCGCTCCAGGTCCTCCACATAAAAGTTCGACATATTCCCGCGCCACAAAAATGAGAAAGGGAGCGCAAAGCGCGAGCGATGCCACCCGTTCTATTTTTCCTCCGCTACAGCGCTTTTCCCAGCGCCTTTATAAATCCCTGCAGATAATCTATCTCTACATGGTCCATAACCACAACCTTGTACCATTTAGGTGCTTCGGTATGGGAATCCGGCACCATGCCATATTCATTTGCTATGGCCGCTGGTATATGCTGTGCGCGTATCGCCACAATGTTTAGATTCGGATGGCGGTAGTACTTAATGCTTAGTTTATCTAATTGTTTACACAGCCATGCTGTACGATAAAGTAGCTTGCTTATTTTCTCAAACCATCCATGCGGGCCATAAGTAAACAATATCATCCATACGGCAATTGCGTTAGCTCCCGACCGGCTCCCGCTGAGCGTAAAATCCATTCCGCTTACGTACTTTGCTGCTGCTGTACAGGCATATTGCATTAGTCCTTTCCTGGCAATGAATACTCCGGTTCCATACGGTGCCTGTAACATTTTGTGGGCGTCCAGCGTTATAGATGACACGTTGGGATTACTGAAGTTGACGTTATTTTCAGGGCAACTTACCGGGAAAATGAACCCGCCAAAAGCCCCGTCTATATGTATTTTATATGCCACTTCATTTTTGGCCAGCATACCCGCGTACAGATCAGGATCATCAACGCTGCCAAACATGGTTGTAGCCATGTTGGAAATGACAATGAAATACTTGATCCCTGCTTTTTTTGAATGTACTATTGCTGCGTCCAGTAACTCGGGGTGTATTTTCCTCGTCTCTTCGTCTACGGCCACACTCACTGACTGTAAATTCAGGAGATTGGCGGCCTTTGTCACAGAATAGTGCGTGTCATCCGAACTTAATAGTGCTATCTCCTCTATTCGTGCATCACATGCTTCCATGAAGTAATTGCGGTATATCCAGGCAGCCTGTATGTTTGCCTCTGTGCCGCCCGCCGCTATATATCCGTCACAACTTTTACTCTTTGCCTTCAGAATATCTACACTGATGAGTTCGATCACTTCTTCTTCCAGTTGTTGGGTGCCATTGAAAAATGGTTCGGAGCTACCCAGCGTATGGCACCCTATATGATTCGGGTTCTGCAGATAGGTTCTCAGTAATGGAGCTTCTTTAAGAAAGGAAGCCTGCTCATAAAATACATTGGGGTCAAGCTTGGAAACGGGGATGCCAAGAGACATTTTATCTTCGTAGTCAATATTATTTTTAAGAGCCAGCGTGATTATTGCATCCTGCTCTTTGTGAGAAAGTTTCTTCCAGTGCCTGAATTCCATTATTAGATGTTGATAAGTATACGCTTAAATAATTTTCCATGGACTGGAAAATGTATGCTGTGACAAATTTCACGCGATACTTCATCGGAAACTATGATTATGGTCAGGTATACAAATCGTCCGGACGTCGCTCTTCTTTTCTATCTCTCCCGAAAAGGTTATTTTCACTTTCGTATTATACAGTAGTCCATGAGCATCATTAATAAATTAGCATCGTCTCTCGGCCGGCGCGATGAAGTCCCCAACCAGGAACTCGCAAAACGCATAGCCTCAACCGATGACGCCGGCGCTATCAAAGAACTGGTAGAAAACCTAGGCAACAAAAACAAAGACATTCAGAGCGATTGTGTGAAAGTGCTGTATGAGATAGGGGAAAGCAAACCGGCCTTGGTCGCGCCTTATGCAAAAAATTTCATAGCCCTCCTTGATAGCAAAAACAACCGCATGCAATGGGGAGCGATGACTGCCCTAAGCAGTATAGCCGCCGAAAATCCAAAGTCAATTTATAGTGCACTTGCGAAAATTGTAGCCGTAAGCGATGCCGGCACGGTGATCACAAAAGATCACTGTGTGAAGATACTTGTCAAGCTCTGCGGCATAAAACAGTATGCAGAAGATGCCTTTGCATTGCTTAATGAGCAGATATTGAATGCCCCGGAGAATCAAATGCCTACTTACGCCGAAAGTACCCTGCCTTTTGTAAATGAAAAGAACAAAGCGGGATTTATTAAGATGCTGACCTCCCGCCTTGCTGATATTGAGACAGAGACAAAAAAGAAACGAATAGAGAAAGTATTGGCGAAACTATCAAAGAAGTAGATGCCTACTTTCCTTTATGCTTTCCATCGGCTATCTCTTCTATCATCTTTTTGCAAAAGGCTGGCAGATCGCGTGGATCCCTGCTCGTCACAATTCCGTTGTCAACGACCACTTCTGCATCTACCCAGTTTGCACCTGCGTTGGTGAGGTCTGTCTTCAGCGAGGGGTATGATGTTACTGTTCTGCCTTTCAACGCGCCGGTTTCAATAAGTGTCCATGGGGCATGGCATATGGCTGCGATAGGTTTGCCTGCATCGGTAAAGCCTTTTACAAAGCTTACTGCATCTTTATTGTGTCGGAGCTGATCCGGGTTCATTACGCCACCGGGAAGTACCAGTGCATCGTATTCAGCCGCATTTACTTCCCCGACTGTTTTATCAACGTTCACTTCGTCACCCCAGTTTTTATCTTTCCAACCCCTTATTTTGCCTGCTTCAAGCGACACCACATGTACATCGGCGCCTGCTTCTTTTAACGCCGCTACTGGTTTCTCAAATTCGGACTGTTCAAATCCGTTGGCGGCAAGCACTGCAACTTTTTTTGACTTCAGGTTTTGCATCTTTTGTTTTTTGCAATCATGGTTAAAAAATCATACCAATCCATTTTTTCAAATTGACATTTCTGGTACTATCACAACTTATCTGCGTAGCTTTCGTGTTTTATACCACAAAAAGCAAAATAGCCATGGGTGTTAAATCAGGTTTATATTGTTGCATTGCATTGCTGGCAATAGCGTTTGCGAGTTGTGCTCCCGCGCGTTATGTAAGGCCGCTTGAAAAAGGGCAGAGCAAAGTTTCTGCCACTTTTGGCGGTCCGCTCATCAACTATTCCGGCACTACTATTCCAGCGCCTCTTTTGGGTTTTGCAGCCGGTCATGGTTTTAAAGATGGCTTAACGGGATTTGCAGGTCTCCACGCTACCTCGCTTGCGTTTGGTGTCCTTCATGTTGATGCTGGTGTCGTAAAAGGTTTATTGAAGCCGAATGGCTGGATACCCGGTGTTAGTGCCTCCCCGGTTGCCAATATGATGTTTGATAAATGGGAACATAAATTCAGTTTTTTTCCGCAGGCGGATATCAATGCCTATTGGAACTATGGTAAGAAGAAACACTATTGCTACCTGGGCCTTGCTAATTGGTTCGATCTGCACAGCACAAGAGCAGAAGGTGAGCCGCAGACGAAGCATTGGCTCCCGGTCGTGCAAGTGGGCAATACCCTCGCGGCAAAGAAATGGGAATACACGCTGGAGCTTAAGTATATAGCGCCCAACTACAGCAATCGCGACATTGTGGTGCCATACATAAGCGCCGGCAATACAGGCGCGATCGGAATTTACATTGGTGTAACCAGGAAATTTTAACTCTATGAAAAAGCAAATACTATCTATACTGATCGTCTTATCTGTTACCTGTTCATTGCCCTCATGTCTCCGGCTCGACAGTAACCTGTTCAATAATATAAAACTGGATAACTACCTGCTCGATGCAAGTACGAGTCCACAGGAAATAACCGTGGACACCAGCTATAATATTCCCTCCGGCTTTATTCAGCAGGTCGCCCTGACATCGGACGACAACGGTAACAAAGCAACCATCTATGGTATTTACGTAGGTGATGTCAGCCGTATTTCATCTGATACAGTCATTATGTATTTTCATGGCACCAAGGGCAACATGGACTATTACTGGAACCGGGAAAAAATTCTGGCAAACGCCGGTGGGAAAAATCGTTTCGGTGTGTTTATGATCGACTACCGCGGATACGGCATGAGTGAGGGAAAGCCAACAGAAAGTGGCTTGCACGCCGATGCTAATGCAGCTATAGAATGGCTGAAAAATAATGGATTAGCGGGAGACCGCCTTATTGTATACGGCTTTAGTCTCGGCACGGCAGCCGCTACTTACTACACAGCCAATCCGACAACACTCGTGCCCGCAAAACTCATACTGGAAGCCCCTTTTGGCTCGGCTGCGGTGATGACGAATGATGCTACTGTTTTAGCTCTCCCCTCAAGTTATTTTACTAGCGTGAAAGTAGATAACGCAGAAGAAATCAAGAAAGTGCAGCAGCCATTTATGTGGATACACGGCATAAATGACGACTTCCTGAGCATAAAAACCCATGGAGAGCTGGTATACAAAAACTACAAAGGCGTATACAGCGAAGCCCATCGGGTGCCGGCTGCTACGCATGTTAATGTACCTGCGGTTTGGGGACTGGATAATTATAAAGCAGCATTGGAAGCGTTTATCACCCGATGACGGGTATTGAAAATGGGCCGCTACAACTGCAGCGGCCCATTTTCATAATTGTTTGCAGATTATTTAAAAGACATAGCTTCTTTGCCAATCATTTTGCGCAGCATACCCAATTGTCCTATATGGTACGCTTCGTGCGAAACAAGAAAGGCAACCAGTCCACGCATTGTGTCATCTGCTATCGGTACCTGCGCCTGCGATTTGGCTGCAAGCACTTCTTCCGGTATGTTGCTGATACCATTGCTGATGTCTGCTGCGGTAGATTCCCACTTTGCCTTGATCTCGCTGATCGGTGGATAGGTTGCGTTCGGATCGTATGAATTGCCCCTGCCAAACTGAGCGTTGTAAGACTCGTCTGGTGCCAGGCCGGCCACTTTGCCCAGGCTGCCTAGCCGGGTGTTTAGCAGGTGGCCGGCGATCCATTTCATATTATTTATATGTTCTGATTTCCGGGCGCCAGATTCGTCTTCGGTTATGCCTTCTGTGGCATTATTAAAAAGGCGTGTTTGCAGGTCGAATTGCGCTTTCAATGATTGTGTTGACATATACATTTTGTTTTAGAAGACATAAAAGGAGCCCGCCAGGCAACAATGCGCAAACGGGCTCTGAGTTTGTAAGCGGTGTGCATTAGTTACCCGAATGCAGCGCTACTGCATTTCCTTCTGAGTCAATGAAGAACCCCATATAGCCTATATCATCGTTGATTTTGGTTTTGGGCATAGTTACTTTGCCGCCGGCTGCTTCTACTTTTCCCAGCGCAACGCCCATGTCGGGGTTCCCGTTGAAATATATCTTTGCTCCGTCTGCGCTTGGTTTGTGCATCTGGCTTTCCACCAGTGCCCCGGATACCTTGCCGTTCATGTTCTCAGATGGGAACATAGCCATTTTCATGCCCATCATCTCGGTTTGCTCCAGTTTCGTGTCGAAAATGGTTTCATAAAATTTAGTTGCTCTGGCGATATCGCTTACAGATATCTCAAACCAGTTGATTGCATTTGCATTCTTGTCCATGATGTTTGTTTTTTAGTTTTTTTTGAAAATTGGGATGAATTGATCAATAAAAAAAAGTTTCTGCTACTATTTTGCCGTCTTTAACTTCATACATAGAAAGTTCCTCCAGCACTTGCCTGCCTCTTCCGGTCATGGTTGCGTCAATGGTTGTTGGCACACAGAAGAAACGCCCATTTACTACCGGGTCGCCAAATGAGCCGCCATGGCGCTCTTCGATCATGCTGGCAAACATTTTCCCTTTTTCGAACACAGCTTTCTTACCCTGTGTTAACGGCATGGGTGAGTGCGGAGGTTCGATGCAAACGATGTTGTCATCATACAGTTCCTCCTGTGCTTCAAATATCTGTCCCTTACGGCAGAGTTCTACTAAGCGGTTTGCTACTTCTTGTGTTGTCATGATGTTGTTTTTTTATGGTGAACTGAAATTAATTTTTAATTGCCAGGTATGGAATTAAGTAATTGTGAATAACCCTCTATCCCTGATTGCAATGCAAACCTAGTGTCATTAGACGACAATGCTGGTGTGTAAATACGCCAATCTGAGGGGGCGATTGCGACAACATTTTGGCTTAGCTTTGCAAGGTAAAACCACCGTTCCATGAAACACGTATCCATAATAGTACCGCAGGGAGATAGTATCTTAAGCAGTATCATCGGCCCGTTTAAGGCGCTGAATACAGCAAACGATTATCTGAAGAAGATAGGCCGTGAGCCGAAGTTTGATATTCATCTCGTTGGACTGAGTAAGGACACTAATCTCTATGGCGGGCTGTTTTCGGTTCATCCTGATCTGATGGTTGGCGATGTCAAAAAAACAGACCTGATCGTTATTCCTGCAATGCAGCCGCAGTCGTTGGCGCTGAATACAGACTTCATCCCCTGGATAAACGATCAATATAAGCGTGGCGCAGAAGTGGCGAGTTTGTGTGTTGGCGCGTTCCTGCTGGCGTCCACCGGCTTAATTAAAGGTAAGGCATGTACTACGCATTGGCTGGCGGCGGATGCTTTCAGGCAGATGTTCCCGGAAGTAAAGCTGGTACCGGAGAAAATCATAATTGACGATAATGGCATTTATTCAAGTGGTGGCGCTTATTCATTCATTAACCTGGTAATGCACCTGATCGAGAAGCACTGTGGCCGCGATGTGGCAGTATTCGTATCAAAGGTGTTGGAAGTGGAGATCGAAAGAAAAAGCCAGTCGCCGTTCTCGATTTTCATGGGCCAGAAGGAACATGAAGATGACCCGATAAAGAAAGCGCAGGAATACATAGAAAGCAATGTTGCTGAGAAGATATCGGTTGACTACCTGGCCGGAATGTCGCTGATCAGCAGGCGCAATTTTGAACGCCGTTTCAAGAAGGCAACTGCAAATACTCCGGTCGAGTACCTGCAGCGTGTAAAGATCGAAGCGGCTAAGAAGAGCCTCGAATCGGGTAGGGAGAACATAAATGAGGTAATGTATGCGGTAGGCTACTCCGACAGCAAAGCTTTCCGCACCACTTTCAAGAAAATAACCGGGCTTTCGCCCTTGGATTACCGTAAGAAATATAACAGGGAAATGATGAGTTAGGTAAGCAGTAGTATCAGGCATAGGGTTTAAGGTAAACACATTAAAAAGCAGGAGAAAGACCCTTTGGGGATTACGGGTATGGAACAAGTAGTATTGGTAGGGCCGGAAGATAACGAGATCGGAACAATGGAAAAGCAGCAGGCGCATGTAGAAGGCCGGCTGCACCGGGCTATATCTGTTTTTATATTTAACTCCGAAGGGGAAATGCTTTTGCAGCAGCGGGCAGCCGGCAAGTATCACTCTGCCAGCTTATGGACCAATACCTGTTGCAGCCATCCTCGCCCGGGCGAATCCTCCTATGCTGCAGCCATGCGTAGACTGCATGAAGAGATGGGGCTCGCTTGTGAGCTGAAGGAAATATTTAGTTTTGTCTACAAGGCCAGTCTTGATCACGACCTTACCGAACACGAATTTGACCATGTGTTTGTTGGTATTACAGACGATATGCCCCGGCCGGACATAAGCGAAGTTGGAGCCTGGAAGTATATCAGCCAGACTAGTCTTGACAAAGACATTGAAGCCGCTCCCGAAAAATATACCGAATGGTTTAAGATATGCATGCGGGACTGGCGTGAAAAGCTACTTCTGAAGATGTAGCGCGAACAGTCATTTTCAATCAATAATAAGTTACATAATAATTAAGGTAAATCAGGCTTAAACCTTTTCCATACCTTTCAGTCCTATTTCTTTCATAAACTGCACCATGTTCAAACGGTTAGCGCTCTTATTTGTTTTGTTCATATTGTCTTCCGGTGCCATAGCTCAAAATTATTCCATTACAGGTCATATTGTTGATGCAACAGATACTTCCAGCCTGATAGGTGTGGCTGCAATACTTACGAGGTCAACTGATACAGCCGTAAAAACCGGTGCGGTTACTGATGCCGGAGGTAACTTCCTGGTAGAACATCTGGAGCAGGGCGTTTATTCTTTGCGCCTTGAGTATATGGGCTATAAACCGGTACTTAGAACGGTAACGATAACGGCAGGAAATATAGACCTTGGTACCATTAAAATGACCACGTCATCCAATCAGCTTAAAGGAGTTACCGTGGAGGGAAAACAGATTAGAGCAGAGCAGAAAGGCGATACTACGCAGTTTCGCGCTGACGCTTACAAGACAAATCCCGATGCATCTGCAGAAGACCTTGTTTCCAAAATGCCCGGTGTCACGTCCGACAACTCAGGCGTGAAAGTCAATGGCGAGAATGTACAGCAGGTATATGTGGATGGAAAACCATTCTTCGGTAATGATCCCACCCTGGCGCTTAAAAATCTGCCTGCCGAGGTGATCGATAAGATACAGATATTTGACAGGCTCAGCGACCAGGCTACGTTCACTGGTTTTGATGACGGGAATACCCAGAAGACGATGAACATCATCACCCGGAGAAATAAAAGTGAAGGTGAGTTTGGTAAGGCATATGCAGGCATCGGCACAGACGGCACCTACCTTGCCGGTGGCAATCTGAATATTTTTAACGGTGACCGCAGAATATCCATACTCGAGCTCTCCAACAACATAAACCAGCAGAATTTTAGTTCACAGGATATACTCGGTGTCTCATCCGGTGGCGGTGGTGGCGGCCGCGGAGGCGGTCGCGGTGGATTTGGAGGCGGAGGAATGTTTGGCGGCGGCGGCAGCAATGCCGCTAACAACTTTCTTACCGGCACACAGAATGGTATCAACACTACGCATTCCTTCGGCATAAACTACAGCGATCAATGGGGCAAAAAGATCAAGATCACGTCCAGCTACTTCTTCAATTATTCCGATAATCTCAACAATACTCAATTATCGCGCAACTACACCTTTCCTGCCGCGGACATGCGCGATAGTCTCGGCTTTCAGGCACTTTACAATGAAGGGGATACGGGCCAAGCCAAGAATTTCAATCATCGCTTCAACGTCCGTTTTGAATATACCATCGATTCTTTCAATTCTCTGATCGTCACACCCGGACTTAGCTTGCAGGAAAACTATTCAATGACCGGCCAGTTCGATAGCAGCTATTCTATCCTCGGGCGGGTTTTGGGCAATGCAGTTAACAGTAGCAGTACCAGTAGCTCCGGTTATACATTTTCAAATAACATCCTGTTTCAGCACAAAATGCAAAAGAAGGGCCGTACCATTTCAGTCAATGTCGGTACTACTTTGAATGAAAAGACAGGCGATGGAACAATAAACACCTTAAACGGCTCACTCGATACTGCTAACGGAACTTATGACTACATCCCGCTCAGTCAGAAGTACGATCTCTACAATAACAGTAATACAATTTCCGGTACAATAGGATACACAGAGCCCATTGGCAAAAAGAGCCAGTTGATGCTCAACTATAACCCATCTTTTACCAATAGCCGGTCTGATAAAGAGACAGATTCTCTGGCGCCATCCAACCAGTATTTTTTCTATCCCGTTCTTTCAAACAAATACGCCAGCACATACCTGGTCCAGAAGGGTGGCGTAAGCTATCGGGTAGGCGATAAAATGCTCAATTTCATGGTAGGTCTCAACTACCAGTATACAGTGCTGGAGGGAACCCAGACTTTCCCGGTCGGCATGCAGGTAAACAAGCCGTTTAGCAATTTGCTCCCCAATTCGTTTTTTAACTATCGCTTTAAGGATGGCCGGAATCTCCGTATCATGTACCGTACCAGCATTTCGCCGCCGTCTATCACCCAGCTTCAGAATGTTGTGGACCGCAGCAATCCGCTCCAGCTAAGCACCGGCAATCCCAACCTGAAACAGGACTATGAGCAAACACTCACACTCCGCTATGGGCTTACAAAATCAAAGACGGCCCGTAATTTCTTTATCTACGGTTATGCCAACTACATTAATGATTATATAGGGACTGCTACATACACAAATGACAGTTCTGTGCCGGCTTTCCTGAATGTACAAGGCGTGAGGCTGACCCCGGGTCACCAGCTTACAGCGCCGGTAAACCTCAACTATTATTCCAACACTAAGTTGTTTCTCACTTACGGTATGCCGGCCGATTTCATAAAAAGCAATGTGAATGTCAATGGCGGTATCAACTATACGCACACCCCCGGGTTGATAAATACGGTTTCCGGGTATTCCAATAATTATGCGCCCTCAGCAGGCATCGTTATCAGCAGTAACGTTAGTGAAAAACTCGACTTCACACTGGCTTACACCGGCAATTATAACTTTGTAAGGAATACGCTTCAGGGGGCGCAGAACAATAACTATTACAGCCACACCGCATCTTTTAAGATCAACTGGATATTCCTGAAAGGGTTTGTGTTCAATACCAACATCAGCCATAATTATTACAGTACACTTAGCTCTTCCGCAGGCAATACCGATTATCTTTTGTGGAACGCATATGTTGGCTATAAATTTTTCAAAGACCGCTCGCTTGAAGCAAGGATCAGCGCCTTTGATATCCTCAATCAAAACAAAAGCATCAGCCGCATTGTTGGCGCTAATTACGTTGAGAATGACGTAACCACCGTGTTGAAACAGTACTTTATGTTTCAGCTTACTTATACATTACGTCACTTTAAAGGCGCACTGCCGGTAGAAGAGAACAGTGAAAAGGACAATCTTAATATACCAAAGGGTATGAATCCCGGAGGTGGCAAATGGCACAATGGTGGCTAGCCCTTCTAGGAGTTGATCACGTTAGAGTAAGCAGGATTCTTATTCCTTAGGTCCATACCCCCTTCCAGCACCGATTTTATGTTCGCTTCATAAAATGTCCATCCTGTAGAGCAGCCCACGTGGTAGTTCCATCGGCCGTCTTCATCGGTGGGTATCTGGTCCTGGGTCAGTACCATTTCGGTTACCTCACCAAGATCTTTGAGCGCTACGGTCACCACTCCCGCACTGCCAAATACAAAGGCAAACCGGTCCTTGCCATTTGCCTCGGTCACGACGCCGTGTTCCGTTGTTGTGTCGGGATGTCCGTGCCACAGCCATTGGTAGGTGTCTCCTTTTTCTATGTAAGCATCAGGGGCCTTTATCACTCCCTCAGGTGTTTTGAATTCGCCTTTTCGCAGGAACCAGTTTTCTATACCCGCCCTTGTGGCCCATGAATCATATACCTGCCCGATCGGAACGTTGAGGTAGATCTTGTGGGAGAATTTGCTCCAGTCATGTTGCGACATAGTATGGATTTTGCAATAAATATACTTAGTAAATTTTTATTTTCCCCGCGCTTACAATCACCGGAAATAATTATTTTTGGATGATGGTGTACCGTATAGCTAACATAGTATTGATTGGATTGTTGATGATTATTAGTGTTAGGTCAACGTCCCAGCAGAAGCCTGCGGGGAAGAATACAAAGGTTTTCATACCGCCGGTCTATCTCGGCAATTCAGAGTACAGGAACGGACCAATAAAAAAGGATGTTTTTAATTCCCTGCTCCGCCAGGGGCTTACCTGCCACGATTCCGCAGGCAATAAGTACAGGGTCGTGGGGTTTGATTTCGGTTATTCTGAGCGCAGGCTTTACGAGGACTCGGTTGGAAACCTCGTCACAATGATGGACTATTCAGGGGAGTATTGCAAGGGAGATACCCTCTCAGGAGATATTGCTACCACCAGGCATTCGCTCGTTAAAGACCCGTTTTATGGAGACCCTGATCCCAATGACGTGTCAAAGAGCCTTTATGAGCGCGTGAAGCCCGGAGATACCGTGTATTTTTATCACGTAGTGGTGGCTAAGTATATAGACGCAACAACTTCTTTGCCTGATAGTGCTGGCATCAGGGGCGGCAACATGAAGTTCTATTTTGTGAAATAGCTACTAATTCAGCAGCAGTAAATTCACGCTGCGCTGCAGCACATTGAAGGCGATCTCCGCCATCAGGTTCTCCTTATCAAGTGTTGGGTTCACCTCCGCTATCTCAAAACAGCAGATCTTATGGTGCTGCATGAATGAGGCAATAAGGTCTTCCGCTTCGCGCTCTTTCAGCCCGTTGCTTACTGGTGTTCCTGTGCCTCTCGATATAGAGCTGTCAAGGCAGTCTACGTCAAAAGATACATAGATGTCATCACAGTTGGAAAGGTGCAGGAAAGTTTGCCTTACCACATTCTCCACGCCCTTACGTCTCACCTCGGCCACAGGTATCACCTTTATATTTCCCTTCTTGAGGATCGCTTCTTCTTCCTTTTCAAAATCCCGGAGCGCAATGAATACAATATCCTCAGGCATGATCTTAGGCTCTATTTTGCCCAGGTTCTTGAGTTTGTCCCAGTATTCAAGCGTTTTTGCATCAGGGTTATGCACCTGGTTCTCTTTATTGTCATCCGCAAGGGCTATAGATAGCGGCATGCCATGCATATTGCCCGATGGGGTAGTGTATGGTGAGTGCAGGTCGGCATGGGCGTCTATCCATACCACACCCAGGCGGCGCTTTGGCCGGGCCATTTTCAGGCCTGCTATCGTGGCGCCCGCGGTGCTATGGTCGCCCGCCAGCACCAAGGGGAATAATCCCGACTTCACCGTGTCGCAAACTGCCTTCGACACACGGTCATACATCGTATAGATGCCTTGTATGCGCTTGGCATATGGTGATGCTATTGGTTCATACAGCAGCCTGTTCTCATTCTCAACTATTTCCGATGGGAAATTCACGAAAAGGTTGCTCATGAAGTCGAGCGCGGCTATCTTGATCGCATCAATACCCAGGCTTGCACCGCGGGTTCCGGCACCTATTTCCGACCTTACCTCTATTATCTTTATGTTGCGCATAAGAGGTCAAAGATAAGAGATATGCCGATAAGTTGATAAGAGACCCGCCAGGTGATAAGTGATAGGTTGATAATAGACAAGTTGAAAAAAGACAGGTTTACTCTAACTACTGCAAACTAACGCCCGATCACAAATTTGACGATATGGAAGACCTTGCGAAAAACAAGTACACTATTACACAACCGATCTCAACTTGTCTCTTGCCGCTTATCTCTTATCTCTTATCTCTTATCTCTTATCTCTTATCTCCTATCAACTTAAAACGGGTACCCGATCGAAATATTGAAGATGATATTATTGGAGCGCCAAGTGGAGTTGTAAAGGTCTATATCCTTAAACACCCATCCTCCGTTTGAAAGCACATAGGGTTTCTTCACAG
>CANJQU010000009.1 GCA_947476485.1 Chitinophagaceae bacterium | reverse complement strand
TTTAGATGCTAATGTCACCGGGTCGCTATCCAGTATTTGTAATGATTGATAAGTTGCCGGGTATGTTGTTTTGAACTCATCCGCAATAGGCTCCTTTATCTTAAAATCAAAATAGATAGCGGAGTACAATTCAGTTTTTACATTATCCCTGTTACGCTCCGGGTTAATAAAACGCTCATAAACATTTCCATTTTCACAATCACGGATATAGTTATCATCCACACTCATATTTAATTGACGAAGCAAAAAGCATAGTAGTAATGGCTGACAGTTCTTAATATCAATATCGTGAAATCCTTTGCCATCAATATGCAGGTGTTTTCGGCTTATTTTAGATAGGTTTGAAAATGAGTGATACACTCTATCCACCTTATCGCCTTGCTTCATATACCTGTCATTACTTAAAGCAAATAACCGTGATAATCTTATCCTCAATTTATTTTCCGGCATACCTGTTAATACATAATTGTAGAACTCGTCCTTTATTGCTTCGCTGTAATTGCATTTTGTATCTCTTATTGTTTTTTCAAACTTTGCCGGGTACTTCTTATCGGTAATTAATTTGGTTAGTCTATCCTTCGGGGCTATCACCAAACATACTTTATCCAGAATATACTGATTATGTATTCTGTATTGGCAATACCGCTTTGTCTTTCCATAATCATAGAACTTGCCATCGGCATACGGTACTCTTGTAATAATGTTTAACTCGTCCAGTACATCAATATACGCTCGGTATTTGGCACCTGTAAATACGTCTCTTATTTTATTTGCGCTAATGGTAATTGTTGTTTTATCTGTTAGTAACGTATCCACATATTGTAAGAACACCAGCATATTTCTAATTGCCAATTTTCTATTTTTTAGTGGGTACTTACCGTAATTGTATATGGCGTCAAATGTGTTTGTGCCACATACAAAAATGTTGTGCTTATCCTCTATGTTTTTTATGACTGATAAGTTGTCATGGTTTAACGTAATGATTTCATACATGATAATTTTGTTTTCAAATTATATGGTTGGTTTGAAAAAAGTTTTTCACTTTTTCATTTTTTAAGAAAATAATTATCATAATCCTTATAAAACGAAACTCTATTATTTTCCATTTGGTAATTATTAGAACGCTGCACGCCGGAGCGTGCGCTATGGCTTAACCGCCATTAATGTTCTTCTATTCCGGGATGTTTCAATAATTGTTACACCAGAATAAATGTAAAATGGCAAGGCAAAGAAGTAAAGAATTAGAATAAGGGGAGTAATGCAATACTATATGTTGCCTGTTTTTTGGGAGACCATTATTCAACAAATGTTTCGGCGTGAAAAAAGTGATTATGGTACAACCATGAATTATTATTTAAGTGGTAGCGCACGCTCCGGCGTGCAGCGTTCTAATGGTATTGGTAACGTGGATTATTTTGTTTTTTCAATCATAATTTTCAATTCGCAAACCTTTATCTCCATTTCATAACGCCTTCTTATGGTGCTATCTTTTTCAAGGCTCAACTTTTTCCTCAATCCGTTCGCCTTTTGTTTTAAGCAATTAATCTTATCTAAATCATAAGCTATTGCCTCATTTAATCTGTGTTTTAGAAACTCCTTGCAATTTGTAAGTAAGTATGCCATTATCAACTCTTTATTTTTATCCCGGTATCGGGTACATTATATATTTAATACCCGACATTAATTTTACTCTGGGTGTGAGTGCGTATTTCATGCAAAAAGTGTATTCCTTGCTAATACGGGTTGATCCGGGCGTGTTTATTCATTTTTTGACGTAATGATATACCCCATGATTTATTTTGTCGTAAATCAGCCCCTGATAAAATAACAACTACACGTCATCAGTCGTGTAGTTGTTGTTGAAATGACATATTGAAATTGTTATTTCTTCCATGACGCTCCGAGTAAATCAGCATGTTCTTCACCGTCCATCTTAACGTAATTAAGGAATGTCTTATCATTTTTGTGTCCGGTGATAGCCATGATGGTAGCCGTAGGAGTTCTTCTGCGGTATTCATTTGTAGCAAACGAGCGCCGGGCCGTGTGGCTTTGAACGAGTTGATGCTTGCAAAACTTTTCAACCACCACCTCATTTTCTCTGGTAATCTTTTTTTCAAAGACTTTCTGTAAGGAAGGTAATGGCGCACATATTTCTTTTAGGTAAGAATTAAATACCTGATTTGGCGGACACTTCGGCAATCCGTCCGGATACTTTGCAAGTATTTTTTCCACTATTGGATGTATTGGTACGGTAACACGTTCATTTACTTTTTTCTGTATCAACTGTATCTTGCCATTATTGATATGCTCCTTCTTTATACGGGAGTAATCGCTAAAACGCAAACCAGTTTGACAGCCGATAATAAAGTAGTCACGGACGTGCTGATATAATGGTGTCTTAAAATCGGTGACGTTGAGGATGTCGTTAATTTCGTCATCGTTCAAATATATGCTATCACTTCTTTCTACACGCAAGCATAGCTTTATGTCCTCTACTGCGTTTTTATCAGCAACCTTCTTTGTCACTCCGTAGCGGAGCATCAACATAAATGTTTTCAGGTGTCTGCTTTTAGTATTCAGTGCCAATTTCTTTTCCTGTGTTAAATACTTATCGTAATCGTCCAGTAATTTCTGGCTGATTTCGTCCATATAATATACCCTATCCTTATGCAGTTCAAACGCTTCAAAACCGCTATGCACGGAATTGTATGGCTTAATACTACCTGCCTGCAACTTCATTTTTTTATTAGATAGCCTTTCGCCACTAATAGTTTCGTCAATCGTTTTTTTGAAAAAATCAACAATACGAATGCGTACTGGTTTCACAACCTTAACAACTAATGGATTCTTCTTATCAGCTATGGCTTTCTTAAAAATGTCAGCAGGCACTATACCACCAAATTTCACTTTCAGGTCATCGTATATATCTCTGTATAGTTTTTCAGCCTTAAATAAGTTGCCAATTAATGTGCCATTTTTAGCAGATGCCTTTGGCTCATTTTTTTTGCCTTCTTTATTAATCCAATCGCCTGTATGTACCTTTTCTCCGGGGAATACTATAAGGCGGTTGTTGTCGTAACAAATGGATGCGTATATGGCACAAATGCCATCTTTCTTCGGGTTTCGTAAATAAAAATTAATCGTCATGGTATTATCTGTTAAACATAAATTTTACTAAATCACTTTTCATAAATAGATACTTCCTTTCCGTACCACCTGCTTTGAGTTTGCCTTCCTTCACATACTTTGTTAAGGTAGTCGGCGTAATGTTTAGAAATTCTGCCGCCTCATTTCTGGTTAATACTTCTTCATCTTTTTGTACCCGGCTAGGATAAGGAACTTCCGTTAAAACGCCTACTAATACTTGTCTAATTAGCTCCATGAGCCTGCTTTCCTGTGTTATTACTAATGCTTCGTTCATCTTTTTTATTTTTTTTAAGTTTGTTGTAGTTACTATAAAATGTATTTTTTAATCATTATCATTCTTACCGGAAGGGACGTTCAGAGCCCCTCCCAGTAATTGTAAATGATAATGGTGTTACTCGTTAATGTATTTTTCCAGCCTTACCTTTGATACGTTGATATACTGGTTATTGGTATCGTAGCCTATAAACTTGCGCCCGGTTTGTACTGCGGCTTCACCAGTTACAGACGTGCCGGTGCATATATCAAGTACCGTGTCCCCAGGGCGTGTTGATGCCAAAATGCAATACAGGGGTATATCTATCGGAAATGTTGCATTATGCGTACAATAGAAATTACGTTCTTCACATTTTTTCCTGATACCTGCGGTAGAAGATTTGTGCGTAGTAATTATGGAGTTCTTCACCTTGTCCGCTAATGAGCGTAAAGGGTATTGGCTTTCCGTATGGTTGAACGTTGTAATAGTTTCGTCCGGTATTTCATTAAGCCAGCTACGGTTATACACAAACTCCTTATTTTTTGTAAAGTGGTATATGTATTCGTAAGAGCATATAGTTCTATCAAATGCGGTAGTCGGGTTTGGATCTACCTTTTGCCAAATAATCTTATCGTTGATTAGCCACCCCATAGCTAACATCATTAGTAGGAAGTTTTCCGGGGCATTCTGGTACTGTCCGTCTCTGACGCAATCACCAATAATAACCCACAGGCTACCGTTTGGCTTTAATACATTCCAACTGGCTTCAAAAAAGGGCTTCATGGCATCTGTATAACTACAAGCATTTTTTTCGTGTCCGACCTTTTCTTTTTCGTTATCGTAATTTATTCTGGCGAAGCCATAATGTGGGCTTGTTACTATCGCATCTACCAATCCAGTTTCATCAACCGTCATGTGCCTGCTATCTTTATTATTCAACTTCACCCAATCAGTAATTACCTCTACCGTCTCCGGTATCACGTTCTTATTGACTATCTTTTTTACTCGGTCCCTGATAAACTTTTCAGCACCACTAACAGATACGGTATCAGCATCTATATCTTTCAAATACTTTGCCGCCTTTGCTTCATCGTTATTAAATGCGGCAACCACATTTTCCTTAATAAACTTATAGCGGGATATGTATTTATCATTACCAACCAGTTTATCAACTACGGCTCTATATTCCTTGCCTTTTTCAACTAAATCTGTCCTTTTACCCGGAGTAATGTTATGACGTTTGCGGAGGGCTTCATACAATCGGAAGCGTTCCGAGTGTTTCAGTGGTCTTTTGAGGTCGTGCGATAATACAAGTAACTCCTCCTGCTCCGGGCTTACCTCACCAATAGTTTCTATTGGCAGCGGTATGTTTAACTCTTTGCAGAGATGAATACGGTGCATTCCACTTACCGCCACCAGTCCAGAGGTTACATATACTGGTTCAAGGACTTTGTTATGTTGCCTGACGTTATCACGGAGTATCTTATAGTATTCCTCGTCAATCTCGGTATTCAGGAATTTGCTGGGCTTAACCAGTGCAGCATCTATATACTGCCTGTTGCAGAGTGTATTATTTTCCATGAGTGTAAGATTTAATGGTTACACGAATAGGGATAAGAGTTTCACATGGTATGCGTTCCAGCGGTTTGTCATGCTGTGTGCGGTCATGGCTGGTATCTGTATCTGCGCTAAAATGCTTGGTCGGTATAGGCAAAGCAGTAGCTATATGCCTATGGCAATAATTTATTTTTTTCACTTTAATTAGTATTAATGGTTATGCTGGGAATTAACGCACCACAGGCTATACGTTAATAAGAAAACCAAATCCGGCATGGAGGAAGATTGTTTGCAGATACCACTTGTGATTAGCAGGGCCAGTGCCAAACGCAAAAAGGCTGCGAACAATAGATGCCCGGGAGTGCTTGCAGAATTATTTGCCGGGTGTAGCACTGGTCTTCCGCCAGTAGTACATAGTACGTCAAATGAAATTCGTGGGAACTCGTTTGGTAATCCTATTAGTCGCAGCCCAACCATTTAAGGTGTAACTCCGTGGGTGGCAAAATTAATTGCCTATGAGATGAAATTTCCGGGTGTTTTACTACCCCTTATTTGTTACACAAAGATACGTCAGGTTATTGGAAAAAACAAATAAATTTAACGTTTTGTTGTGAAATTTATTTTGTATTGAACTTGCCGTCATTTGTCCGTAGGTCATAAGTGATTTGAAAATTCTTTTGTACTATAATAGACAACAGAACAGAAAAATAAGTTGGTTAAATTTTGAATTATTTTTTGAAATAGCCGGGCAACGCTGCTATTAGTGAGCGTGTATGTTATTAGTTGCGGCATGAGGTATGATAATTGCAAGTGCCACCTAAACTGCCACCTGCATAAAAAAAGCCCCTGAAAGTGTTGCTTCCAGAGGCTTGAAGTGATTCCGTTGGGACTCGAACCCAAGACCCATACATTAAAAGTGTATTGCTCTACCAACTGAGCTACGAAATCATAAAGTAAGAACTGAACAACGGCTGTATTAAAACAGTCATTGGGAGCGCAAAGATAAGAATATACCCTTTCCCACAAAATGTTTTTCTGATAAAATTATTATCATAGCGAAAGTGCGCTGCAGGCAAGCGTTTCGGAGGATGCTGTATTATAAAATACGTCGAAAATGCCCTGTTCAGGTGGGTAATAGGTTAAAAATTGAACATCAGTTTCAGGTTCAGTAGGCGTGATGTGAGACGATTCGGCACAGCATATACTTTTTGACTGGTCTGGTCCTGTATCCATGTGTAAGATAACGTATTCTGTATGCTGAGCAGGTTAAATACTTCCAGGCTTGCCCATATGCTTTTCATGTTATTGAAAAAGCTGTGTGCGGGATGGTTTTTACGAGCTGCATCCAGTAACAATGCCGAGAAGCCAATATCAACTCGCTTGTAATCTGGAAGGCGCAATGTACGTTGGAACAAGTGACCATTAGGGGACCCTACCGGAAGGCCGGTAGCATAGATGGCGCTTATGTGAACCTTGAAATTTTTGTTGCGTGGCAGGTAATCCTCGAAATACATACCCAGCGAAAACCTTTGGTCAGAGGGTAGGGGAAAATAATTCGCGTAGCCAGGTATGCTGGTGCTGTCCGTAACTTTTTGGTCGGCCTTCATCATGCCAATACTGATCCAGGAAGTGGCATCTTTGACCAGGTCGCCATACAAGCGGACTTCGCCACCATATACATAGCCTATAGCGTCATTCTTACCCGTATACCTGATGCGTACATTGTCGTAGTAGTATGGGTCAAGGTCCCACAGCTTTTTATAATAGGTTTCAGCGGTTATCTTGAACGGCCTTCCATACATTTTAAAATTATAGTCAGAGCCTAACACTACCTGGTAAGATTTCTGTGCCCTGAGCTGCAAATTCACGCCCCCGGTAAGATCGCGCATCTCGCGGTAAAAGGGTGGTTGTGCGTAAAGCCCTGTTGAGAATTTGAACACCCAGTCTTTTTTCCAAACCGGTTTGAATGCCAGTTGCACACGCGGGCTAGTGATAAACTCGCCATTGAGTGCACTATAGTTAAAACGCACTCCGACGGTTGCAGTGAATTTATTGAGTGAATCAAAGTGTATGTTATCCTGGATAAAGGCACTTACACGCGCATAGTTGAAATTAGCAGATGAGTGATAAAAATATGCCATTTGCAGCCTTGCGGGGATGTAAGGCTGGGAAAACGCGGCAGAGTCCCTGCGTTGCCACTCATGCAGGTCATCACTGATGCTGGTAACAGTTCCGTTAGCTCCAAACTGGATGAAGTTCTTCCGGGCATCATATGAACCACGGAAGCCTACATCACCCACACTCACATTAAGGTAGTTCCTTGCAAAATCCTGTATGCCGCCAGTGCCGAGGTAGGTTTTTATCTGCCCGAAATTCGACTTACTCATATCCGTCTGCAACTCGCCGAACAGGTATTGGCCGTTTATATCATAGGTCTCAAACTCAGTGGTCTGGAAGCCCGACGCAAGGAATTTTAATTTTAAAAGAGAGTCGCGGGAATGATAGGTAGCTGAAACGCCGCCAAACCGTGAGTCAAACTGGTCGAACTCACTCCCCTGGTAAAAGACATCTAGCTGGTAGGCCTGGTTCAGGACGCCAAAGCTCGCAGTTTGCGTTTCGGGAAAAAATGTAAACCTGTTCCGTGCATAATTAGCGATCATTTCCAGTTCCCACCGGCTGTTGATGCGATAATTCACCAAAGCCTGCAGGTCGGAGAAGGAGGGATTATAAATACCCTTGGTAGGTTGCGACTGTAACAGGTACTGATTGCTTTTCTGCCTTGCGCCAATTAAGTAGGTAAGCTTGCGGTTTTTAGATGCGCCCTCCAGGTGCAGGCTTGCGCCCAGGAGGCTCATCATCACAGAACCTGAGAACTTGTTAGGACGTTTGTAAGACACATCCAGCACACTGGCCATTTTATCTCCATACTTAGCCTGGAAACCACCTACGGAAAAATTCACGTTTGAAACGAGTGCAGGGTTAATGAAGCTTAATCCTTCCTGCTGTCCGCTGCGCACCAGGAAAGGCCTGTATATCTCAAAATCATTTACATAGACGAGGTTCTCATCGTAGTTCCCGCCGCGCACACTATATTGCGATGTAAGCTCATTGTGAGAGCCCACTGCCAGTTTTATCAAGGCCTCAATACCTCCGGTGGGGCCAGGGTTGACGAAAGCCAATGCTGGATCGATGACCACGCTACCAGCTTCAAAGCGGGTTCTGGTATCCTTGAACACAAACTCTTTCAGTTCGCTTGAATTTACTTTTAGGGTCACGTCTATAGTGCGCAGCTCACTGGCCGAAAGACGTATCACTTTATGCACTTTTTCCCGTTGGTAGGAATAAACAATGCTCAGGTTTTTCTCTGCCGGTACTTCAAGCAGGTAGAAGCCTTTGGCGTTAGTGTATGCCCCTATACCTGTTGCCGCATCAGCTACGATCGCAAACTCCAGGGGCTTACCTTTATCGTCCCGCACTATGCCGCTTATCGTGCCATGCTGAGCAAATGCACATAAGCACGTGAAGAGAAAAAAAACAGATAAACAGGCTGGTTTTCGAAGCATACCCCAATTAAACGTGTTCAATATAACTTTATTTCCCCGCCTGCTTTAAACTTTTTATCATGGCTTTGGGGTCAGGTGCAGAAAAAACAGTATTGCCTGCAACCAAAACGTCCGTACCTGCGGCTACGATCTCAGCAGCATTTTCGAGGGTTACACCACCGTCAATTTCAATAAGTGTATTGCTTCCGGTGCGCGTGATCAATTCTCGTGCTGTGCGTATCTTCTTGTAAGTGAGCGGTAAGAATTTCTGTCCGCCGAAGCCAGGGTTAATGCTCATGATCAGCAGCAGGTCAATCTCGTGTATGATATCCTGCACCATCTCAACAGGCGTATGCGGATTAATAGATAAGCCGGCTTTCATGCCCAGGGCCCTGATGGAGGTAAGCGTGCGATGAAGATGATAACCGGTTTCGTAATGCACGGTCAGGTAGTCAGCTCCGGCTTTCTTAAAATCTTCGAGGTAACGTTCAGGGTTCTCGATCATCAGGTGCACGTCAAAGGTTTTCTTGGCGCGCTTTTTCATCTGCGCTATAATAGGCATACCATAACTGATGTTTGGTACAAACTGGCCATCCATCACATCAAGATGAAACCAGTCTGCTTCACTTTCATTGATCATGTCTATTTCCGCTCCCAGGTTCAGGAAGTCTGCAGAAAGCATAGAGGGTGCTATTATCGGCATATTTTTCAAATTCAAAAGTCAAAAATAAAAAGTCAAAAATCTCCCCAATTGCACATTTTTCAATATGCACATTACTTCACTCCTAAACGTTTCAGCGCTTCTTTTGGTAATACATAAACTGTATCGAGGCCACGTGCCTGCCCATAATCCGCCATCGCTTCCTTTGTTTTACCCATCATCTCATTGCATAGTCCGCGGTTGTAATAGGCAGGAGCATTGAGCGGGCTTATTTTTGTAACAATATCATATTGCCTGAATGATTTCTCTACTGAATCTTCCTGCATCAGCAGGTAGCCCATATTAAAGTAGGCATCCACATAACGGCTGTTTCGTAACACACATTTTCTATATTCCTCCTTCGCTTTTTCATATTCTTTATTATTCTGGTAAAACACTCCTTTCGCAAAAACAGGCATCACGTCCGTACTGTCTTTACTGAAAGCATCATCAAAGTATTTAAGCGCGATCGGATTATTCTTCGAGCTGTAGATCAGTCCGATCTGTATAATGGCGTCACGGTAGTCGGGGTCCTCCTGTCTCGATGTCTCAAAGCTGGACAAGGCCTGTGCGGTGTCTTTAATATCCTTATATACCATTCCTTTCAGGAAATATCCCTCGGCATTGTGCGGGTTGTGACGCAACGCGATGTTTATTTCACTAAACGCATGCGGGTAGTCCTTGAGGCATAAAAATAGCTTGGATATCTTCAGGTGGGCCCTTGGGTCTTCCGGGTTTTTGTTGATCGCCTTTTGGATCCATTCTATAGATCCCGTTACATCTTTATTTTCAAACAGCATGTCGCCAACGGCGCTGAAATATTGCGCCTGACTGGTGTCCAGCGTGGCCGCTGTCTTAAAGTCTTTCAGTGCCAGGGTATCTATGCGCAACCTGTGCAACATGCGGCCCCGCTCAAAATACAACGCTGCATCTTTGGGCGATTTGTTGATTTGCTCAGTAATATTTTTCAGGCGGGGATCACTGGAAAATATAGGGTCTGGATTGGATGCCGGAGCGGTACCATTCTTACAGCTAATAAAAAGTACAAAGCCCAATATGACAGGGAGATACTTTATCGATGCACATTTCATGCTGCAATTTATTAAAAAACGATGAACAGCCGGCAAGGTTTTGCTTCACGGGTAGTCATGATAACGTAGCTTTTGCCGCTTTATCCGAATGCATCCTTTATCTTATCAAAAAAACCACGCTCTTCCCGCTCCGCCTTGGCATTTGGCCCCGGCTTGAAATTGGGTGAGTTCTTCAGTTTTTCCATCATGTCCTTCTCCTCATTACTCAGGTGCTGCGGCGACCACACATTCACTTCTATGAGTTCATCACCTTTTTCGTAGCTCTGGAAGGCTGGGAAGCCCTTGCCTTTCAGCCGGAATATTTTGCCGCTCTGAGTTCCCGGCGGAACTTTTATTTTGGCCTTGCCATCTATTGTAGGCACTTCCGCCTGCATACCAAGTACCGCTTCTGGAAATGAAATATGTAGTTGGTAGATCACATCCAGGTCATGCCTCGTCAGGAATTCGTGTTTTTCTTCTTCTACCAGCAATAGCAGATCGCCCGGAGGGCCACCACGTTCACCGGCATTGCCTCGGCCGTGCATGCTCAATTGCATACCGTCCTGCACACCCGCCGGTATATCCAGGCTTAGTGTCTCTTCGCCATACACACGTCCTTCGCCTTTACAATTACTGCATTTCTGGGTAATAGTGCTTCCTTCGCCGCTGCAGGTAGGGCAGGTGGTTACTGTCTGCATCTGCCCCAGGAACGTATTGGTAACCCTTCTCACCTGACCCGATCCGGCACAAGTGCCGCATGTCTGCACTGAACCTTTGTCCTTAGCACCGCTGCCGGAGCATTGCTGGCAAACAATGTGCTTCTTTACTTTTATTTTTTTGTTGGTGCCGTTTGCGATTTCGTTAAAATCCATTTTTAGCTTTATCCGCAGGTTGGCGCCACGGCTGCCTTGCCTGCGACCACCGCCACCGCCGCCGCCACCAAACATATTGCCGAAGTCGTTGCCAAAAATATCGCCGAAGTTGGAGAAGATGTCTTCCATGCGCATACCGCCGGGGCCACCTTGCCCATAGCCGCCGCCGCTGCCGCCCATTCCTGCATGACCAAAACGATCGTATTGGGCACGCTTGTCGGGGTTGCCTAGTACATCATATGCCTCTGCAGCCTCTTTGAATTTTTCTTCCGCTTCCTTATTTCCGGGGTTCCTGTCCGGGTGAAACTGAAGCGCAATTTTGCGATAAGATTTTTTTATCTCGTCAGCCGCCGAACTTTTCGACACACCCAGAATTTCGTAATAATCTCGTTTTGCCATCTGTAAACCCAAATCCCGCATTTGCAGGACGTTCTCTTATTTTGTGAACAAATACCTCAAACCTTACCTACGCAAGTTTTCAATTTTTTATCAATTCCCACGTTTTCGCTCTTTCATAATGCTGAGAACTCGCGTCAGGAAGGATGGGGTTACTTTCCGACTACTACCTTTGCATGCCTTATCAGCCGGTCATTCAGATAGTATCCAGGCTCCACCATATCTATCACCTTTCCTATCATTCCTTCATTAGGGGCCGGTATCTCCGTAATTGCTTCGTGAAGGTCAGGATTAAATTCCTCGTTTACTGCCTCCATAGCGCGAAGGCCCTTTTGCTGCATCACGGCGCGCAATTTATTAAATATTAATGATACGCCTTCTCTAAGCACTGTGACATCTGTGGTGCTCCCCAGTTGTTTGCCTGCACGGTCAATGTCGTCAAGCACCACAAGCAGAGATTGCACAATGTCTTTGCCACCAGTTAGTCTAAGTTCTTCTTTCTCTTTAGCAACCCGCCTTTTGTAATTGTCAAATTCTGCCATCAGGCGCAGATATTTATCCTTTTGCTCCTGCACGGCGGCTTCCAGTTTTTCTATCTCTTCATCGTTGCCTTCACTAAGGGCTTCTCCAACCCGGCTATCATCGGCATTCAACACGTTTGACAAAGCTTCATCAACTTCGTCATTATGTGCCATGTTGTCGGCATTTTCATTCATAGATTTTTTATTGTCCTTTGTATTGTCATTCATAGCCTTATTTTTTTTGAAAAACATATTGCTCATAATTTACGCAATTATTTTGCCAAACATAATTGTGGGACAAAATGTCGTGCAAAAATGAAAACTTCCGGCGAATTTTCAACTCTGAAAATAAATATCAAAAAGGGCATTCTTTAGTATGATAATTTAATTAAATTGCGATGCTTTTGACTAAACTTATAAAATATTTGCTCCTAAATATTCCCCTATGAAGAAATTGTTTCTCTTCGCACTAATGGTTATTTCGGCTTCTCATGCTGGCGCACAGGTCACAGCCCTTGACGAGCATTTCAATACATTTTGTGTGATACAGGGGGAAAATTACCCAACCTACTGGAGCGCCTACGATATTTATGCAAATCCGAGCCTTGCCTGGAGCTGCGAGCCTACAGGGGGCAGGGGTGGTTCACCGGGAATAGGTTGCAACAATTTTGACGGAACGACTTATTACCCTGATACAGCCTGGCTTTTTACCCCACAATTGAATTTAAGCTACTATACAGGAAACATTTACTTGAACTTCGATACAAAGTATAGCGCAAATGCGGGAAGACTATCTTTTATGGTATCTCATACCTATGTACCCGGTGACTTGCCAGATGCCAGCCAGGTATGGGAAGATGCGTCTTATGCATGTACGCCTGTTTTAGGCACTTACAGCAATTTTGATTGGGAAACACACCAGGTGGACCTTACCCCATATGCTACAACTCCTTTATACGTCGCCTTTCGCTACACCTCAAATGTCGCTGGTTCGGGCAAGTGGCTGATAGATAATGTTCGCACCACTCAGACTGTTCTGGGTGTACCGGAAACCGGTAAGAAGGTACTGCCATTGACGGTTATCGGAAGCTGCACAACCAGCCAGATCACATTGTCTTATTGTATGCCGGAGGCCGGTAGGTACAGCCTTTCTATCTGTGATATGGTGGGCCGCGAAGTGTATAAAGAGGAGATAGCTGCTCAATCAGGAAATGGGGCGCATACGATCTCCAATTTAGATCTGCACACGGGTATGTATCTCGTAAAAATGGGTAACGGCCAGGTCTTCGCGACAACTAAGGCAGTCGTTCAATAGCCCGCTCATTATCTTATTTTATTCCTTTTACTTTTCCGAACATCTTTGATGCGGCAAATGCCAGCAATCCAAGTACCGTGCCCGAAATAATACCAATTACGGGGTCCATCAAAAGCATGGTCTTTCGCACGGATATTCCATGTTGCGCCTGCATCTTCATGTATTGTTGCGTTTCAGTGATATGGTTGGTCATATAGGTTTTAAACAGCCAGATATGGACGCCCGTTATCCATACACAGTTCGCCATACTGGTCAAAAAACCATGCAGAAAGTATTTGTCCGGCGCATGCATAGCAATAAAATACGAGCATAGCAGATATATCGGCAGCCAGACAAACGGCTCGGAGGCTGATGAAATTTGAAATACGGTAGCAAATGCCATTCCTAACCCAAACAGTGACAGCACGAATATGAGCCTCCAGTTCATTTTGATCGTTTTGCGGTCAAATGTATTAAATCTGGCGGATGACATGGGTTGACTGAAAATGAATTAAGGCAATAATTTGGATTTTGCTTTCTGAGCCGGTATTAAGACCTTTGATTTGAATTTTTGTATATCTTAGCGGAAATATCCTTGTATGAAGAAAGGCTTTTTTTTAATTGTTATCCTGGTAAGTTGTTTTGCATTGTTTTCAGGCTGCATCAAAACAGCTCCTGTTGTAACGACCATTAACCCTAATATGTCCGCACATATCGGTTCGTATAATTTTATCGCGTACAAGACGGTTCCCTCTTCGATCACTGCACAGCATTCCGACACAGGCACCACATTGGTTATTACCGGCTATACATCCGACCAGGTTTCTCCACGTGACAGGATAGTGCTCACTGTACACAAATACAATGGCATTACCAATACGTACTCGATGGTGCGCGGCGAGGCTTTTGCTACGTACTACCATGGCAATGCGGTAAGCTATTCTTTAGGAGGTATCGTTTCTATCCAGAACGTGACCACTACCAATATTTCAGGTTACTTTTCCTTCACTACCCAGGATGGCTTATCTGTTTCTGACGGAGTATTTAATGTAGGTTTGCCATAGGTGAAAATTCTCTGATCCGGTATGTCATACTAAAACGCTCGGTTTAGCGTTTGCATTGTATATTTTATGAAAAGGCTCTTGCTCATTTTCCCTTTTTCTCTTTGTCTGGCAATACCTGCCTGTAAAAAGGTGCGTGGTCCGGCAAATGAAAAAAGTGTGCAGCAGAACAACAACCTGGATTCTACTGTGTCTATGACTGCCAGCATTAATGGTAAGCCGTGGCATTCTGATACTGCATACGGCTACTTCGTCGACTACTCAGGCAACGCCGGTATCCGGAACCTGATGATAACGGCCACGCAAAGGATCAATGATACTGCTACAACCATTAAGTTTAATATCACCAACTATACCGGCCCCAATACATATACTATTGATCCGCCGGTGAACACAGCAGCCTACTACGCAGGTAACTTCCGGAATTTCGGCATCACCGGTACGTTTGTAGTTGCAAGTGATACGGCCTACGCGCTGAGAGGTACGTTCACCTTTACTGCAGATACCTTCACGATTAGCAGTGGTGTATTTGATGTGGCGCTGCCATAGAAACTGCCTGATTTCTTTCCTTCACGTTTACAAATACGTTCCGCCCTTAAACTGTATCGGAGAAATAGTTTTTGATACCACCATCATAAAAAAAAGTGCCGCGATTTCGCAGCACTTTTTGTTTTATAATATCACATTACTACTTTATCTCGGGATGTGGCGGTGGCACATTTGAGTTGCCTGACTCATCCACATTTGCTGCGCGGAACGTAACAATATTCTCATCGCCGTCCTGGCCATATTTGAATATGAAACGATCACGGCTGATGTTCTTTTTATCGCTCATGAATTCTATTACAGCATTTACATGCTCCCAGGAATGTTGCTCCTTTATCTTACTACCGCTGCCACCACCCAGGATCACTACCTTACAATTGGGGTTGCCCTGCATTTGAGCTGCAAGGGTCGAGAGCTGTACTTCGATCTGGGTGCTTATTTTGCCCGATTTTTCAGGAAATAGTATAGTGCCTGCACCGATATTGCCGCACTTTTTATCCGTATTGATGTCTTTACACCCATCCGGACAAGGGCAATGGCCAACGCCATCAGCATCCACCGGCTGGCACTCAGTTGGCGTTATCAGTTGTTTGTCTTTGTAATCAGGCACGCCGTCACCATCTGTATCAAGCGGGCAGCCATGCGCGTCTACAGCCAAACCTGCTGGCGTGTGCGGGCATTTGTCAAACTGGTCAGTAATGCCATCGCCATCCTCGTCAGGTAATACCGGGTTGGGGAGTATCATATGCCGTGGATAAGAGAGCTCGCTGTATGCGTGGTCAAGTGGGTTTATCCAGTAAAGTGGCTCTACCGATTTCTTCTTAGTGTTCAGGTTGTAGTTAACGCTGAATGAGAAATAACTGATGGCATCAGACTTACGCCCAGGAGCTACCGTATTGCCCAACGGCTTGCCATATCTCGATCCATCTAAATATGCATCTGCTACAAAAGTATAACGCTCTTCAAGCTGGATATTGAATTTCTTATTGATCTTGTATTGTACACCCGCGCCTATGCTGGGGGCGAAATCAAGCGTCTTGTTGTCCAATATGCGTGAACCTCCGCCATTGTCTGCCGCAGTTTCATACGATTTGTCCATTTTCTTTTGCAGGGATTTGCGGATCGCCTTATATGTGGAGCCCTTGCCCATGGTATCGAATGCGTATTGTGCAAATTTACCATCAAGGGCATTCATGCGCGTTTTATACCCCACTGCGCCGATACCCAGATAGCCGAAGAATGATACGGAATTACGGGCGTGGTGAAAGTTGATGTTATAGGCGTTGAACATGAGGTCAAGCGAAAGTTGCGACGACTCCATGCGTGAGGCCCGGAAAACACTGTTGGGCACCGGAAATGCTGCATTCACATTGTTGCGTGGCACATAGCCAAACTGTGTATAAGGTCCATCGTAGCTGGTAGTGGGCTGGCGGTCCAGGTTTTTGGCAACACCGTATATGTACTGAGCGCGTAAAGAAAAAATGTATCCAAGCGATTTACGGACATTTACGCTAAGTCCGCCACCACCTTTTTGCCACAGCATAAGCGTCGGAACATTGCCAATAAGATTATATAGCCCTATCCCTGCGCCAATTTCCCATTTATTTCGCGGCTTTGGTGGAAAAATTTCCTGGTGGTCTATATATTTTTTGAATTGCTTGGCGCGGAATTTAGGGTAGTATGCAGAGTCCAGGACATCATAATTTTTTCCCCGGTAAGTCATATCGCGGTTAGACCATTGAGGGTTTGCAGCAGTCGCAGTTGCAGTGCTGGTCCCAGCCGCCCCGGGAGCCGTTTGCTGGCTTTCCTGTGCAAAAACTGTAAAAGACGCGATCGCAAAAAAACAGGTAAGTAACAGATACTTCTTATCGAGCATAAACGGTATGTTAATATTGTATTTTTCTAACTATAAATACACGAGCAAAGGTATAACGGTGATAGTCAAAAAACAAACCGTAATATGAAATAAACCCCTATTTTGGCATTTTATTGTGCGTATTCCTGGTGCCCTGAAAAAAATTGCGGCAGATAAGATTCTTATTTCGACTTTTACAAAGAAATATGCCACAACACTTTAAGGTGCATCAGTGTGTTTTTGTTTGTGATCCTGCTCTGGTGGCTGCGGTTTTTTTGATCTTTTAACTTAAAATGGAGCTCGTAAATAAAGTAATCGGCACAGAGCTGTCACTGTTTGAAAAGAAGTTTACGGAAAGTGTCAAAAGCACCAATCCGTTGCTTGATCGTATCATGCGGTTTATTATCAGGCGCAAAGGGAAACAGATGCGCCCGATGTTTGTATTTCTATCAGCAACGATAGCCGGTTCGATCAACGATGCCACTTACAGGGCTGCGGCTCTTATTGAGCTTCTGCATACTGCTACGCTGGTGCACGATGATGTCGTAGATGATTCTATGAAGCGGAGAAATTTCTTTTCTATCAACGCCCTGTGGAAGAATAAGATAGCGGTGCTTGTAGGCGACTATCTCTTATCAAAAGGCCTGCTGTTATCTGTCGACAATGGCGACTTTAAAATATTACAGATCACGTCCCGGGCGGTAAAGGAAATGAGCGAAGGTGAACTGCTTCAGATGGAAAAGGCCCGAAAGCTGGATATTGACGAAAGTATCTACTTTGATATTATCCGCGCAAAAACCGCTTCATTGCTTGCCGCGGCCTGTGCGGCAGGTGCATATTCCACTACATCCGAGGAGTCGGTATCCGAAAGATTCCGTCTGTTTGGTGAAAAGGTTGGCATCGCGTTCCAGATAAAAGATGACCTTTTCGATTATGGACAGGACAACATAGGCAAGCCAACAGGTATAGACATCAAAGAAAAAAAGATGACGCTCCCGCTTATATATGCGCTGCAACAGGCAGATGCAGCTACGAAACGGAGGCTCATCTACACCGTGAAAAACAACAGTAACGAAAAGAAGAAGGTCAATGAGGTTATCAGCTACGTGCAGCAGTCTGGCGGTATAGCATATGCGCAGCAAAAAATGCAGCAATACAAGCAAGAGGCATTAGATATCCTGCAGCAATATCCCGACACTGCAGCCCGCAGGGCCATGGAGGAACTCGTGAACTATGTAATTGACAGGAAATACTAAATCTCAACACAACCCCTAAAGATTCGATTTACCGGCGGTTTTTTTGAGCTTTGTAATTTCTTTTCAGTAAACACACACACGCACACGGTTGGCGCGTTTTATTTTATTTTCAACTTTATATTCCCCAGGTCCCTGGTTGCACATTCCGGGCATGTGGCCTTGATTTCAGAAAATTCCATTATAGTCCCTTCGGGTGCATCTTTTATTTGCGTCAGTATATCTCTTGTCAGGTAGAAGCCATTCACAGGGATCGTTGCTCCGCCTTTGGGAGTATGTATCTTAAAAATGTATTGCTTTATAGTATACGGATAGTTGTACAGCGATTTTGGGAAAGCTACCTTCAGGCTGTTCTGCAACAATATATCTTTTCTCAGGGCCTCGGCAGTTTGTATGTTGCCCACCCTGGCCACGGGTGGCGGCACCTCATCGCAATAAAAGTCCACGTTCCTGATTAGTTTTTTCGTTTTGCTGTTCAGCACAGCCAGCCGCATCGGTTTGTTCCGCGAAGGATAGGGCATAGCCAGCACAGATATTGTGTCGCCCTTAGCTTCCGGTTTGCCGATTCGCAATGTCTTGTCCACGGGTTTTAGTAGTATTTCTGATGGTTTCAACGTTCGGCTATAAACCTGGATATTATTGTTTGCAGCGGTAAACAATAACATGGAATCCTTGCTGCTGCACCATTTGTTCCACACGTGCACGCTGTCTGCCTGTGCGTAAACACTCGCGGTATATGAATAAAACGCCAATAGAATAATTAACCTTTTCATTTGTTACTTCCAAAGTACTGCGTTTAACGCTATTTTCAAAGAGGCTTGGGCATACGGCACGGTTGCACCAACGGCTAAGTAATGATAGTGGAATGATTTTTTCTGTGCTGATTGTATGTTAGGCAAGAACGCAGAAAACTTCAAAAAAGTACTCTCCATCATAAAACATCATTGCGGAGACAGCACATCTTTCTCACATGAAGATTGCTTCAGTAAGGTAGCAACAGATGCCAATGTGCCGTTAAAGCAAATACAACTGTACCTCGACTTGTTGCAGGATTTTGGATTGGTGAAGTACTCAATGGAAGAAAAATTTATTGAGCTTACGCCATTTGGCAAAAAGCTGGATGTTGTGATCAAGGAGTAATGTGCGGTAGTCCGTAGCCAATTCTTAAATGACATTTTCAGATAGTCATTCGAATGGGAGGCACTTGGCGCGATTATTATAGCATACTGTTAAAACAAACTTTAAAAATGAGAACACAACATCTTTACTTAGGAGGCTTTTTGATCTTAACTGGCCTTGCAGCATGCAACGGTACCGGCAATGGTGCCGGCAATCCGGCCGATTCGACCGTCACCACGACAACGACAACTACTACTGTGCATCACAAATATGCAGGTAGCTTTATTCCGAAGCCGACTGAAAAATACATGGATCTTAAAACGCGGCAGGAGATCAGCGTACGGATCGACACAATACGTGGCACTATCGTGAATAGTGAAACGGATGAGCCTATGTATCTGTTCGTGGAACCCACCACCCACGATACGATCTACGGAGTAACAGGTTCCGTGGTCAATAGGTTGGTGATACATGCAGATAACGGGGAGATGAGCATCGATACAGAAAAGATCGGAACCTTGGCACCAGATAACACTGCCGGCCAGGCTACGGATGAATCGCATACCGGGAAGGTGAAATACAAGGAAAGCGCAGACGGAACCAAAACCAAGTATAAAGACGAAGATGTAAAAGTCAAAGAGAAAAACGGGGTGATCAAAACGAAGGAACGTTAACCGTTACCTGAATACCCTGGGGCATTTTGTCTTTATATAGTCTGCCGCATAACTAAAAGAGCGGAAAAATACGGTTAATGTAACATTGCTATACCAATACCAGTCGTTAGCCTGGTTATCGCCGCGCGGCGTTCCATAAGCCGGATAAGTCCCGTTCCATCCACTTACAGTATTGCCGCGGTAAGACATTTGTTTTGAGAGCGGGCTTTTTTCAGCCTGGAGCACATTTAAGTCCACATATGATTTGCTTACATCGTCGAGGTAGTCTGTATTGGTATACCGATACCCTACCTCGGCGCAAAGCATCATTCGCCGTCCCATAAAGAATTTGAGACCGCCTCCGAAAGGGAAAGACATATTTACCAGACTATATTGCTTCCGGTCGGGGTACATTGCGAGGCCCTGGCCTTCAGTGCTCAGTGGCTTAAGGAATACCTTATTCCCGCCGTTGTCTAATGCGTAGGGATTAAAATAAAACACCGATACTCCACCGAAGATATATGGCGACACCTTCTTCTTTTTTATTTCGATCGGCACAAAATTTATCTCCAGCCCGCCATGCAGTTCATAGAGTGACGTAGAAAAGCTGAGGTTGCGTGCCTGGTCTGCGGCTATATTGCTCTTATTGTCATTAGCGGTCAGTGTGTTGTAGGAAACGCCGCACCTGAGCCCAATATGTGGACTCATAAAGAATTTATAAAGCAGTCCCATTACCGGTTTGTATCCCGAAGATGGCAGCAGGGTAGGCCGGAGGTCGCCGTAATAATTAGCAACGCCGCCCATTATGCCCGCTTCGTGGTGCTCCTGTGCATTTAGCGCTGTTGAAAACAATAAGGCTAATAAGAGTAAAATTCGATTCAAATAGTCGGTTTTCACGCAAAATACGAATGATATGGTTACATCTTCATTTTTATAACTTCGTTTGTGGATTTATTCTACTTTGTATTTTAAAATCACCCTGGCTTATGAGCTGAATGACCAAAGACGGGGGGCATTAATAACTTAACACTTTTTATCATTTAATTCCCCTACCTTTGCCGCCGCTTTGCCAATAAGGCAAGGCATATTTAATAAAAGTTCTTTTTAATGTTAATGAATTCTTTTTCATCCTTCCCAATGCGGGAAGAATTGACGCGGGCTATTTCTGACCTTGGCTTTGAGACACCTACTCCTATTCAACACAAAGTAATACCTCAACTTTTAGCTGAGCCTATAGATATAATAGGGCTTGCACAGACCGGCACCGGGAAAACGGCCGCCTATGGTCTTCCGTTACTTCACCATGTGGATGTATCGGTAAAACATGTTCAGTGTCTGGTGCTAAGCCCCACACGTGAGCTCTGTATGCAGATACAGGAAGAAATGTCAAAGTATGGCACCCATATGCGCGGCTTGCGCGTGTGTGCTGTATACGGCGGTGTGCCCATAAGTGGCCAGATCCGTGAAGTGAAGGCGCACCCACAGGTGATTGTCGCTACTCCCGGTCGTCTTATCGATCTTCTTGAGCGTAAGGCTATATCGCTGGAGCACCTGCAGTACGTGGTACTCGATGAGGCGGATGAAATGCTGAACATGGGCTTCCGCGAGGACATAGACCTTATCCTGAAAAACACGCCTTCCCGTGAGCATACCTGGCTTTTTTCGGCTACCATGAGCAATGAAGTGCGTGGTATCGCAAAGCGCTTTATGAAAGACTGGAAAGAGTTTTCAGTAGCGGCAGCAAATACGACCAACGAGAACATTGACCATCAGTACTATGTAGCCAATCACCACAACAGGTTCGAGACATTGCGCCGGTTACTGGATTTTACACCCGGTATTTATGGAATCATATTCACCCGTACCAAGCAGGACGCGCAGGAAGTTTCTGAAAAACTGATGAAGATGGGCTATCCTACCAGCCCGCTGCATGGCGATATGGATCAGAAAATGCGTAGCAAGGTAATGGAGCGCTTCAAAAGCAAGGCATTACAGTGCATCGTAGCTACCGACGTAGCTGCGCGTGGTATAGACGTAAACGATATAACCCATGTTATCAACTACGAATTGCCCGATGATCCGGAAGTATATACGCATCGTAGCGGGCGTACAGCTCGTGCCGGTAAATCGGGTATCTGTATGTCTATCGTTTCGCCTAAGCAGATTTCTAATATCCGCCAGATCGAGCGCCTTGTTAAGCAGAAATTTCACAAGAGCGATATACCTGATGGAGCGGAAATAGTGCGTAAGAAGATGTTCTTCTATATGGAACAGATAGCAACAGCCCAGCCACAAGCTGACTTTGCGAAACTATACCGCGATTCGATACACGACCAGTTTGCAGATGTTGATAAGGATGAACTGATACGCAAACTTATTTGGTTGCAGCTCAGGGAAACAATAGAAATTTACCAGCATACCGAAGACCTCAACGCTGGCTATGACAGGAAAGATGGCGCCGACAGGAGCCGCGGCAACAGGTATGTTCGCCTGTTCATAAACCTCGGGGAAAAAGACGGGCTGAACGAACAGAAATTAAGGCAGTTTATCGTAGAGTCTACCGACATTGAGCCAAACACCATAGATCGGCTTACAGTGCGTGATATGAGCAGCTTCTTCAACGTTCCGGGAGACGCAGCCGAGTACATTATTGAGCACCTTTCTTCCAAGAAGTTCAAGGGGCGTAAAGTTCGCCTGGAAGAGGCGGAGCAACGTAGCTTTGGCGGTGGTGGTGAGTCGCGCAGCAGCGGCCGTCCTAAACCCTCGGGTACTCGTTTTTCCGGCGATGTAAGGTCTTATGGTGGCGGCAGCCGTGATGGCGGCGGCGGCGGTGGTTACAAAGGAAAACGCAAATGATCAGTTGCCTGCGGGTAATGGTTCGTAATAAAAAAATGAAAAATGCTACTCGTTTCGGGTAGCATTTTTCATTTTGGGGAAATGAGTTCAGCGAATTTTAGTTTAGCGCAGCCATCCCGGTTCATTCCTGCAACAAAAAATGCCCCGCATATTGCAGAGCATTTTCAAATTTCCAGATCAGCACATTTTCAAATTAATTAAGCCTGTCGTGCTGGTTATAAGTATCGTACGTATTGTACCATTGTGTTTCCGGCCATTTGCCAGAGAACGGCATCAGTATCAGCGACACCATAAAATTAGAATTGGTACTGAAGCCAAACGGTCCGTCGGTCATTGGGTGCAGTGGATTGTTGGAAGCATTAGCGCTTGGGATTGCTGTATTTGCATCAAATAAATTCACTTTGCCGTAAGTGTACATCAACCGCAGCTTTATGCACCAGCCCATAAAGAAACCACCTTCTATTTTGGCGTATGGGGTTACACCGAAATTGAACTGGTTGTCAAAAGTTGTCACGGTAGACAGGTTGCTCATATACATCTGTGGTATAACTCCGCCGCCAAAAGTAGCGCAAAGCGCTAACCGTTTTGTAAGGACAGCAGCATCGCAGCCCACTTTGTATTCTACTCCCAGGGGTAATGCTGCCTGGTAAGAAAAGCCGCTGAGTGGTTCTTCAGAGTCTGTAAGGGTACCGTCAGTCCCGTAGACCTGGTTCAAACTTGTCCAGTTATACATATTCGCCATCAACTGAACATCCATCGCCCAGCAACTGATATGGCCCGTGCGCTTAAATGGAGCCGAAAGACCTATACTTATTCCAAAACCCTGGCCAGTGAGCTTTCTCGTCATTGTCGTATCACCAATGAAAGGGCTGGTAACCCTTGTTACTCCATTGATCTCACCAAAAGGCATAACAACACCTAAGCCAAGCTCATAGCGCTTGAGATCACCGAAATAACTGAAAAATGGATCGAGTTTAAACTGATATTGCGCAAAACTATGGTGAGGCATTACCAGCAGCGAAAAAGCAAGAAGGATCAATGGTTTTTTAATAAAATTCATATTCAAGTACCTTTAGGTTGTAAAAATATAAAAAGACCACTAAAAATACTATTTTATTAATAAATGACATTTTTAAGTGATTTACTCATTGTATGGCAGAGAAACTGGTAGTAATTGGAGAAACAAAAGACAAAGGGCGCGGAGTGTTCGCAAAAAAAGCTATAAAAGCAGACACAGTCATCGAGACAGCCCCTGTCATTGTCATGACTGGTGAAGACAGGAAGCTGCTCGACCAGACGCTGCTGCACGATTATATTTTTGAGTGGCAGCCTGGCGGTGAATTGATGTGCTGCATGGCGCTGGGGTGGATACCAATTTACAACCACTCCTACCGTTCAAACTGCGAATACTTCATGAACTACGATGACCAGACCATGTATGTGCAGGCAGTCCGCGATGTAAAGGCAGGCGAAGAGCTCACCATCAATTATAATGGTGAATGGAATGAAAAAAAGAAGGTGTGGTTCGATGTGAAGTAGTAATTTGATGCAACGCTTCTGCGCTGATCGTTTAGCTGATTTATCCGGCTATCGCTCAAAATAGGTTAGCTCATCTTCCATCCCCAGGAATGGATATTTATTCATCAGTGCCTTTGTCTTGGCTGCATAGTTTTCCTTGAATTTTTTATGAGCGCTTGTTTCCGGAAAACGGGACCGGTGCGAACGTGCGGTAATGATCTCCTGTACCTGGGGCTGCACCTCCTGTGCCACAGGCCCCATGCACGATCTTACAAAGTGTTCCCATACAAATTGAGTAGCAGGGAAGTTTGGATGCACCAGGTCTATATCATAAAACCGGTGATCGCGGAGCACATCTATTACCAGTTCATAAGCCGGGAAGTAATGCACTTTATCGAATTGTTCACGAAGTGTATGTACTGCCTCTATTAGTCGGGCTTTACTACGGTTATTATCCACCACGCCATCTCTTATATGTCGCACAGGGCTTATAGTAAGCATTACCTGTGCAAATGGATTTATGTCAAACAATCGGCTCATAGTATTGCTGAGCGCGGTTATTATGTCATCAGTGGTCAGTAATTTTTTCTCAAACCATTGCGCCGGCGCCCGGTGATTATTGGCAACAGGCGTGCCAGTCTCTTTAAGATAGTATTGAAAAGCGGATCCTAACGTTATGATCACCCAGTCCGCTTTCTTAATAAACTCACTTGCATCCGCCTGCGATGCGTTAATACCAGCTAACGCCGCTGCGGCGTCAATATTTGAGAATCGGGTATGATGATCCCAGCTATTCCATAATTCATTCAAAGAAAACAGTTCTTCCTCTCTGTACTGCCTGCCGTCCATATAACCATTAAGACTATCGGCCACGCTCAGCGGATTAAACAAAATGCCGTGAGGGTTAGACAATACCCTGAATTTATTCTGATACAGTCGGTCCGCTATATGCTCGGTAAAGCAAGAACCGGTAAGCAGGATATTATCAGTATAAGTTATTGGTTTCGGTAACGGTGGGATATCCAGCGTAAGCGTGAATTGCATATCCAAAAATACCCTTTTTGGGCATGCTCGCGTCAGCGGGATGTATTATTTTTCCCTTCCAGCATGGGTACAAATGAAAAATCACCCATTTCCTGCTGACCTATATCTCCTTCATTGTATTTTATAATCCGCATCATTTTTTGTTTGCCATCCTCTCCCACGGGCACTACCATTATACCGCCCGGTTTTAGCTGGGCTATCAACTTAGGTGGAATGAACGGCGCTCCGCAGGTGATAATGATCTTATCAAAAGGTGCATAAGATGGAAGTCCTTCAAAACCATCGCCATAAAAGCGTTTTATGTTGGGATATTTTTTTAGCAAGAAGAACTGCCCGGTAAAGTCATATAGTTCTTTTTGTCGCTCTATCGTAAAAAGGCTTACACCCAACTCCGCCAGTACACAGGACTGGTAGGCGCTGCCGGTACCCACTTCCAGTACCTTGTCGAATTTCTTGATCTCCAGTAACTGGGTTTGAAATGCAACGGTATAGGGTTGAGATATAGTTTGACCTGCAGTAATGGGGAATGCCTTGTCTTCGTATGCTCTCCGCTCAAAGGCAGTGTCCAGGAAAAAATGCCTCGGTATCGCTTCCATTGCTGCCAGCACACGCTCGTCCTTTATCCCTTTGCCGCGCAGGCTGTCTATAAGCTGCTTTCTCAGTCCTTTGTGTACGTAATTATCTTCTTTTGGCTTGGCATGCAACATAACGACAAAGTTAACTTAGTAGACGATGAAATAAAAGCACATCAGCCATCAATTGAAAACTCAGAAAACGATTCCAAAAACTTTTTTACGTTTGTAAAAACAATGTCTCATGTCTTTTGTTTATAACGATCCGCACTTTGTCATATGTCCAAAGAAGTACATAAAAAAAGTTAGCGTACTTTATGATGGCGGAGAAGATGGGTTCTCATTAGCAGTTGTCGACTGGGAAGGAACCGACCATATCGGTATCCGGTGGAATGTGGCAATAAAAGAGCAGAGCGATAAAGATAAGCAGACCGGGCAAGTGATGTGTGCGGGTTCTCCTTCATTGAAAGGAATACCATCGTGGTTTATCCTCCCCCGCGAATTATTCAATCCCGGATTGTTTGACAAAGACAGTCACACCTTTATGAAGCTGATAACGGACTGGACGGCTCAGAAAGGGGCAGCCTGATTTTAACACACATCGGCATTGCTCCCAACCGGTGGCGAATACCCAAGAGACGGCTGGTGGCATGAAAAATGTACCAATGTTGTTAAAAATCGTGATTGTGGTTGCTCTTGGAATTCTTCACTTCGCATTTGGAGGAAGCGGGAGTGCTGTCAGATAAGGAACGTGTGGTCTTGTAGAATTAGGTTTGCAGATCATCTGTTCCGCCGATACTAGTTAAATCAGCGTTAAACCGTATATTGCTAAATGATGCGGTTCTTTAAGCAGTAGTACATTTGTTGCAGGATGAAGAAAATATTTCCTTTAATAGTAGTCTTAATTACGTTGTCGGTTGTCGGCATTCTGTTTATACAGATGTCATGGATCAACAATGCATTGAAACTAAAGAACGAGGAATTTCTTCGCGGCGTTGATAATACGCTTACGCAAACTAAGAAGGTGTTGCAGGAAAAATTTATTTTCAAGATGCACTCTAATGCTGTCGATGAAGAGTCTCGCTTGTTTTTTCTTAAAAATAACTTCCGGATAGATGGCATTTTTACCCGGGAGGAGGTTGCTGATGTGATCGAAAAGCAGCTCTTGCAGAATAATATTAAAGAGCCACACGAATTTTATATCTCCAATATTTTCAAGCTGGCCGTTTTACAATCTGATGGTTTCCAGATGGCAGACCTTAGCACAGCAAAGAGTATAGAGCTTGCTCCCGATAATGCGTTGCGGTCTCATGACACGCTTTATCTTTCTGTCTATGAAGACAAGAATGCTATCATCCGCGAGATGTTGTGGATGATCATTGCGTCTATTGTATTTACCACTATTATCATCCTGGCCTTTTTCGTTACGGTACGTACGTTGTTCAATCAGAAGAAATTGTCCGAGATAAAGTCCGACTTTATCAACAACATGACGCATGAGCTCAAGACGCCGCTGGCCACCATATCACTGGCTATTGATGCGCTTACCAATGAGAAGGTGATACATGATACCGATAAGATAAAGGTATACAGCAGTATGATCAAGGAAGAGAACAAGCGCATGAACAAGCAGGTGGAAAAAATTCTGCAGGCGGCTCGTCTCGAAAAGGAAGAGATAAAACTGAATTTACAGGCATTGGATACTCACCAGGTCATTAGTAAGGTTGCAGACAACTTCGCCTTGCAGGTACAGGAAAAACATGGCGTGCTTGAGCTCAAGCTCAATGCCACCGATCCGAATATCCAGGCCGACGAAGTTCACTTCTCAAATATCATCTTTAACCTCCTTGATAATGCATTGAAATATTCAGATAAAACCCCGCATATTACCGTGGAGACTTTTAAGCATGGCAATGGAATTCTCTCCATCAAAGTGAAAGATAACGGGATAGGAATGGACAAGGAAACGCAGACGCGTATTTTCGAGAAGTTCTACCGTGCCCATACCGGCAACCTGCATAACGTTAAGGGCTTCGGTCTCGGCCTCAGTTACGTGAAGGCCATAGTAGATGCGCATGGCGGGAAAATAAAGGTAGAAAGTACACCGGGCAAGGGGAGTACTTTTACACTCACCCTGCCCGGAGCATAAGGTTCCTGCTACATTACTACACACAAGCCTCTTATCACAGCTCCCAGTCTTATTGCATCATATATCTTCTGTTCAGATGCACCTGTTTCCTTTACAGAATGCTCATGGGAGGTCACACACCTTTCGCAGCCATTTACTGCTGATACCACAAGGCTCATCAATTCGAAAAGGCCCTTGCCCATTGCCGGGTTCATCATCAGGCTCATCCGCAGGCCTGCCGCCTGTTTGTTATAGAATTCATGGCCGTGCATATAATGCCTGAAGCGGTAGAATACATTATTGAGGCTCAGTAACGATGCGCAGCCGTGTGTTTCGGCTATTTCATCGGCGGTTGCACCATGTTTGATAGCGAGAGCTTCGAATGCATTGATCAGGGTCTCATGTTTTTCGATGGAAGCTACAGAGAGTGCAAGCAAATATGCTTCCTTGCGCGATAGCTGGTTACTTCCGAGCGTAGTAGATACATTCAGCCGCAGGTCTTTAAGATAGCGGTTGTTAGTTCCTGCCAGGCTCCTTAGTGCAGGGCTGGTAAAAGAAGGGTCTATGCCCAGGTCTTGCAATAATGTCTGCAGCGTTTCATTTACAACCGGTGTGTCCATTGTTTCGTTTTATTTTCCCTTGTGGTATAAAAAAGCCCCGCGCCGGTTGGCGCGGGGATATAAGCATATAAATATTATCCTACGGCAGCAACAAGGGTTTCTTCGCCCTTCTCCCAGTTGCATGGGCACAGCTCGTCCGTCTGTAGTGCATCAAGCACACGCAGCACCTCGTCTACATTGCGGCCTACACTCAGGTCGTTAATGCTCAGCCAGCGCACAATGCCTTCCGGATCTACGATATACGTAGCGCGATATGCTACTTTTTCATTGTCGTTCGACAAAATGCCCAGTTCTTCTGCAAGGCTTTTTGAAGTATCTGCTATCATCGGGAAACGCAGGTCGCGTAGGTCTTTATGGTCCATGCGCCAGGCGTGGTGCACATATTCATTATCGGTTGATGCGCCCAGTAATACCGTATCACGGTCTGTGAAGTTCGTATAGTTCTTATTGAACTCAGCTATCTCTGTCGGGCAAACGAACGTAAAGTCTTTTGGCCACCAGAACATCACCGCCCATTTTCCTGCAATGTCCTGGTTACTGATCTCTTTAAATTCTTTTCCCTTTTCAATAGATACTACTGACTTCTTACTGAATTCAGGAAACTTCATTCCTACTGTAACAAAATTGTTTGCCATATTCTTGTTTTTTTTAAAAGATTACAACGCAAATATCGGGGTTTAGAAACAGATATCCCTGATTTTAGTCATTGTGTTTAACTATGAATGAATAGGATATTTCAATTCAAAGATATACCCGGCAGTGTTGCGGGAAGTGTATTGTGAAACAATAATGGGTGACAGGAAACTTCTGTAAAATACGGGTATAGCGGGAACGATAGCACCATTTCCATGGCTTCCTGTTCATCCTCAGCGTTGATCACGCACCAAACCATGTTTCTGTGAATGGATACACTGTAAGAGACTATTCTGCCTTCGGCAAATAGTTTGTTGATTAGCTCCCTGTGTATTGGGATCACTGCCGCAAGTTCATCAGTAAATTCAGATAACTCTAACTGAAATAAATAGGCAGCCATCAATCGGAATTTACCTTTGGTGTTTTAAGGGATCTGGTTATCGCAATAGAGTTACATTCCCTTTTTTCCTGATCTCCTTGCCGCTGATGCAGAAAGCATCGGCCTCCCAAACATATACGCCGGCAGGTTCTGGCTTTCCGTTGTAGGTGCCATCCCATCCCTGGGTAGGGTCGGTAGTTTCAAAAACAAGCACGCCCCAGCGGTTATATACGCGGAAGTAATTCAGTTTGGATATTTCCTTGTTAAGAAGGGCGAATTTGTTGGTAAGGGGACTTGCACTGGCTGGTGAAAATGCGTTTGGAACGGCAATATCTGCACAGGTCACATGGATCACCATTGTATCTTTCGCAGTACACTGGAACTCACCATCCAGTGTTTTCACTGTCAGGTAGTACGTAAAGTCATATGGCGGATTGGCCCTGGGGTTGGGTAATGTACTGTCCGTAAGGAACTGATAGGGCTCCCACTGATACTCGTACAGCGCATTAAGTGTTGTATTCGGACCTCCTATTATTGTAGCGGCGCCATCTGCTATCCACCGGTCAGGACCTGCATCCGCAACAACCTTTATTACATTGATCCTTATCGTGGTGTCAACTACGCAGCCAAAAGGATAATATAGAGTAACGTCGTATCCCGTTGAATAATGAGGGAATACTTTCACTGAATCGCGGTAGAGATAAGTAGTGTCAATGTTATATGTCGAAGTCCACCTGATGGAATCTGCCGAATTTGATACAACATGTAATTTTATGGTATCGCCTTCGCATATGCTTGTGTCGTTGTTTGCATATATTGGCGGCGGCGGGATCACGGTTATTGTCTTACACATCACCTGCATCGTTGGCAGGCCCTGGTCTACAACAAAATAAACATTGTATACTCCCGCTGTATCATAGGAGTAAGCTGGCGGCATAACTTCAGAAAACGACGGGATGCTCGCGCTGGTACACTGTTGGAAGACAACCTTCGTCAGGGTGCTGTCGCCCGCATTGGTTATGAAACCATAAAGGTCATCTCCCTGGCGAATGATCGTAGAAATACCGGATGGCAGGTTCATTGCTCCCACGTTGTTATAATCAACTGCATTATATGGGCCTTTTGCAGTAGCCATCTGAATGCCGATAAGTTGGTGGCTGAGGCTGTCTGTGATATAGGCGTAGATAGTTCCGCAATCCCTGTTTATTGAGATAGCTGAAGGGGCGTTGATCCTGAAATTGAAACTTGTAGATGGTGGTGTGCTGCCATCGGCGATCTTGGTAGCATTTATATCTGTCGATACCGTGTCAAAGCCCGTTCCCAGGTCAAGGCGGGTAACCGTATTGTCGCCTTCATTTGTCACAAACAGGTACCAGTTACCATCATCCCTGATAGCAGCAAGATCTGTTGGAAAGCTCAGGTTATACGAATTGCCATAACTGGCCATCAACGGCGTATTGGAGACATTGTATGAAAAGTCAAGGTGAACCAGCTCATTGGTATTATGGTTCACGATATAGCCAAACCACTTATGGTTCGCGTCCTGTGCCACAAATATGCCCTTTGGTCCGTTAAGCGCATTCGCATAATCGCCAAAATTGGCGATGTTCGGTGTCGGGTTGCTGAGGTGATGACCGAAGTCAATACGGGCAAGTTGTGATGTCGCCTTTGTAAAACCACCGGTAACAAAGATGAACCAGGTCTTGGAGAATGTGTCTTTAAGAATATAAAGTGACGTAGGGTTAATTGGTAGGCCGTTTGTAAGATTACCAAAGTTGGTGACAGTAGGGGTATTATTAAGGCTGTTACCGAAGTTAAGCCGTATAAATTCCGTAGTTTTTGAATTAGTAACAAATCCGTAGTAGTTGCCGCTGTCTTCAACAATATCAATATTTGAAGGGATCTCAAAGCCGAAATTGTCGCCAAGATTAGTGCCCACCGGCGGTACCCACGTTGGTATTTCATTCAGGGAACCGGAACAAAATCCCCAGTAATAAGAGGATGCGTTCAGTATGTTGCTCGTGAGCTTCACCGGTTGATTTACACACACGGTATCTGGACCGCTGAATAGGGCTTGGGCTTGGAGGTTATTCAGTTGCGTTACTATTAATACCGCAACGAGTATCAGGCATTTTTTCATAATCCGTAAAAGTATATCTTAATCTTCCGCTAATATAATGAATTAGTACAAAACTTTGGTAGCAAAGGTGTAAATTTATTTCCGCAAATCAAAAAAATCTATGCTACGAACACAGCCAACTACATCTTTATTAATTAAAAGTTTAATAATTTTCTTTTCTATTTTAATCCAGTATCCCGCTATAGCCAAAGAGGGCATGTGGATACCCGCTACAATTAAAGATCACGAAAAGGAAATGAAATCTATGGGTCTGCAGATCCCGATAGAGCAGCTTTACAACAAAAGCGGTACCGGCCTTAACAACGCGATCGTGCTGTTTGGTAAAGGCTGCACAGGCGAAATTATCTCATCAAAAGGCCTCATACTCACCAATCATCACTGCGGTTATGGCAGCGCGCAGGGTCTCAGTACCGCAGAGAGCGACTACTTCGCCAATGGTTTCTGGGCTATGAACCTGCAGGGCGAGCTGCCTTGCAAGGGGTTGACCGTCACTTTTATCAGGAGAATGGAGAACGTTACTAGCCAGGTACTGGAAGGATTGGCAGATACGTTGAGGGATTCTTTTCGGGATACGGTGGTTGCGCTCCGCATCGCTGCATTGGAGAAAGAGTTCAAAACAAAAACCGGGTTGGATGCGTCAATTAAGCCTTATTTCGATGGCAACCAATACTGGGTCGCAATAACCGAAACTTATCGTGATATTCGACTGGTGGGCTTCCCGCCTAATGGTATAGGCGCCTTTGGCGGCGACGTGGAAAACTGGATGTGGCCGCGCCATACCGGCGACTTTAGCCTGTTCAGGGTATATGCAGGGGCCGACAATAAGCCTGCCGATTACGCCGCAACAAACAAACCATATACCGCCGAACAATTTTTTAACATTAACGTCTCCGGTTACAAAGAGGGCGACTTCACTATGGTGTACGGTTTCCCAGGCACTACAAAAGAATACATTTCGTCCTTTGAACTAAGTAACGTATATAACATTACAGACCCCATAAGCATCGAGGCCCGTACCCGTCGTTTGGATATTTGGACAAAACACATGAGTTGGACGCGCACCATATTTCTTAAGTATACTTCTAAACGTGCCGGTGTGGCCAATGGCTGGAAAAAATGGCAGGGAGAAATGCTGGGCCTGAAAGCAAACAACGTAATTGGTAAAAAGCAGGCTTACGAAAAAACATTCCAGCAATGGGCCGATACCAGCAAGTCAGTGCTCTACGCTGCAGGTATTCTCCCTCAGATGCGTACCGCTGCAGAAATCGCAACCCCGCTCCTCACACAGGAACAGTATATTAAAGAAGCCGTGTTGGGCATAGAACTGGTTCAGCAGGGTGCTGCCTTCGACAATGTAATCGCGTGTTTTCGTCTTGGTCTTTCGCAGGATGGCCTTCGGGATACGTTGACAAAGCTCGTTACCGGCATGGAGGGCTTCTACAAAAACTATGACCCGCCTACCGATAGGGATGTGTTCATTTCAATGATGGTACTGTATTTCAATAAATGTACCTCGTGGATACCCGATGAGTTTAAAGACCAATACCGGGCACATGACCAGGATGTAAACGCCTGGGCGGCTGATGTATACAAAACATCAATGCTAACATCCATTGCTCAGCTCAAAGATTTCGCTGCCAATGCGAAAGCGGGCGACAGTACAAAACTGCAGGCAGATCCTGCATGGCGGCTATACAACGCGATCGCTACAATGCGAAAGCAAAAGATAACTCCTGTGCTTAAAGATTATACCAGTCGCATGCGATACCTCGACCGGTTGTATACGAATGCGCAAATGCAGCAATTCAAAAACAAAACCTTCTATCCAGATGCTAACCTCACCCTTCGTCTTACTTATGGACAGGTAAAAGGCCTCGATCCTGAAGGCGCGGCAAAATACTCCTTCCAGACAAACCTGAAGGATGTGGTCGCACTCAACGATACCACTGTGGATATATTCAAGGTACCAAAGAAATTAAAGGAACTCTATGCTGCGAAAGACTATGGGCGCTGGGGGGTAAACGGTACAGTGCCCGTCGCATTTGTTGCATCAAACCACACCTCCGGCGGTAACTCCGGCAGCCCTGTGCTGAATGCAAAAGGTGAGCTCATAGGCACCAACTTCGACCGGGCTTATGAAGGCACGATGAGCGATTACTATTTCGACCCCACCCGTTGCCGCAATATCTCTGTCGATATCCGTTATACGCTGTTTATCATTGATAAATTCGGCGGGGCAGGGTGGCTTGTCGATGAGATGAACATAGTGAAAGCTAAACCCACAACCAGCACAAAAGCGAAGAAATAGAATGCTTGGTAGATCAGGATACGTAAAGAAAAATGAACAGCCGTTAAGGGGGAGTTATCCCCCATCGAGGGGTGAAGCCGCTCGATAAAGAAGACGGAACACGAACAGCCCTGAAAGGGCGAAGTGTATTAGTGAGGGGTGAAGCCGCTTGATGAAGAAGACCGAAAACGAACAGCCCTGAAGGGGCGTAATATACCAGCGAGGGGTGAAGCCCCTCGATAATGAAAACAACACGAGAGCAGCCCTGAAAGGGCGGCATGCCACGAGGCACCTTCTAAAAACTATTTTATGAAAACAAAGATATTATTCTGCCTCATCGCCCTCTGCCTCTCGGCTACACTTACTGTTTCGGCAAAAAAGAAGAAAAAGAAGAAGACGAAGAATTGTGTAACGCTGGTCACAGCGTTCTCGCAACGGATTGTCCCGGGCATACCCGGCCCGCCTCCGCCCACGGGTGTTCACTTTGTCATAGTCTGGCAGGGTGATAAATACCCGGAAACATTTTTCTGGCGCGGCGACGGTGGCTGGCTTTCCTGCAATGTGGCAAAGGCAAAAAAGATCGTTAACCGCAAATACATTCGTGCCGAATACCGGGAATATGAAGCATCTGTCATCGCTATTGACAAAATAAAAAAGGGAGACACCCTGCAACTTGATCCGGTGACCGGCGGCAAATTTCCTATACCGAAGGAGATACCCGAGACGGCTCAGAATACCCTGTTCTATAAAACAGGCGGCAGCGGCTGGTTATCCTGCCACGTAGATTCTATCAGAAAAGTGCCGGATATAATCAGGCCGTAACAAGCCTCCGTCATTGCGAGTTGCATTGTTAAGCCTTTGAGCCTGCTGCAACGAATCACTCACGAAACCCTTTGCGGTATATGCGCTGGAGAGATTGATGGCTCGATCCTTCTCATAGCAGGTATTGATTTGCCTGGAATTCGGATGTGGAATTTGGAATGATTCTTTTGGTGCCGATAGCTATTGGGATTAATTTACCAGCTCCTTCGCATTACTAATCGCCGCCTCGCTCGGCTGTTCTCCGCCTATCATGCGGGCAATTGCAAGCACGCGCTCATCATTGTGCAATACCTTGACACGCGTCGAAAGCCGCTCATTCTTATCCGCTTCCTTATAAACGTAAAAATGGCGCGTACCCCTTGCCGCCACTTGCGGCTGGTGCGTGATGCAAATAACCTGGTGAAACTGCGAAAGCTCACGCAGCAATCCACCCACCTGCCTTGCCGCTTCTCCCGAGATACCGGTGTCTACCTCGTCAAAAATAAGCGTAGGCATGTGAAGCGCCTCTGCCGTAAGCGACTTGATGCAAAGCATGATACGGCTCATTTCCCCGCCCGATGCAGCTTTCTGCAACGGCTGGAACTGTCCGCTCTTGTTCGCGTCCAGCATGAATTGCACTGCGTCCACACCATGTATCGTCGGATTTGTAGTTTCAATTTGTATTTCAAAACGCGCATTCGGCATGCCTACCAGTATCAGCAGTTCGTTTATTTTCTTCACAAACTTAGGCACTGCCTTTTTACGCATCGCTGATAGTTGCTCCGCCTCCGTCGTTAATTCTTTAAAAAGTACACCCTCTTCTTTGGCCAACCGTTCTATTGCCTCGTTAATGTCCAGCGTCGCTTTCAACTCTTCTTCCAGCCGCTCTTGAAGCTCCAACAGCTCGCCCGTGGTATTTGCACCATGTTTCTTTAGTAGCTTATACCCTATGTCTATCCGCTCCTGCAACTGTGCCATCACAGCCGGGTCCAGCATCACCTTTCCTTCCTCATGTTCCAGTTCGCCAGCTATGTCTTTCAACTCTGCCCAAACCGATGTAATACGTTCCTGTAGCGTCTTCAGCTCCGGCATAATATCCGTAATGCCCTGCAGGTTTTGACTGATGCGCTTTAGCTCATTCACAATTGGCTGTTCACCTTCTTCAAGTGATACCCGGCTCGCTTGCAGCACACTGATGATGCGCTCTGAATGGCTCATTTGTTTTAGCTGCCTGTCCGCATGCTCTATCTCTTCCTCTTTGAATGCCGCCTGCAGCAATTCATCCAGCAGGTACTGTTTATAGTCCGACTCTTTTTTCCACTGCGCTTGCCGTTCACGGTTATCAGCCAGTTTTTGTTTTACGCTCTTGTGCTTGTAATACAATTTTCGGTAACTCTCCGCCATCACGCCAGTCTTGCCAATAGCATCCAATGCCTCCATCTGGAAATGATCATCCTCCAGCGCCAGGTGCCCAAACTGTTGGTGGAGGTCTACCAGCAGCGAAGTAAGTTTATTCAGCAAGGTCAGCGTCACAGGCGTATCATTCACAAATGCCCTCGACTTCCCCGCAGTACTAATTTCCCTGCGAATGATGCATTGATCTTCATTATCAAGTTCAGCCTCGGTAAGCGCATTTTGAAACAACTTATTGTTGCTCACATCAAAGTATCCTTCCACCACCGATTTCTCATTGGTATTAATAAGTACCGAAGTATCCGCACGCTCTCCAAGTATCAGGGAAAGCGCCCCCAGTATAATACTTTTACCCGCTCCTGTCTCTCCGGTTACCGTATTCAGGTGTGCGTCCGGCTCAATAGTGAGGTGGTCAATTATTGCGTAATTCTTTATAACAAGCTTCTGCAGCATTTAGTCAGGTGTTCTTGTGCAAATTTAAAGGTAACACACTGCAATTTGCAATAAAAGATGCCGCATCCGTTTTAATCCATTGCTTTTTCTATTTTTGCATCCGGTTGCAAACATTTAAAACATCCAAGGCACGGGAGAACATCCTCAGCAAGATCCGCAAAGGACTTGGCGGAGAACCATTACCCATGCCTTTCCCTGACGCTGAAAAGGAAACCGGTGCGATCTTTGCGGATAGCGATCATACCCCTGAAGAGGTCTTTGCAGAAGCATTTATCAAGCTCGGTGGAAAATTCGTCTTCTGCGAAAATGAACAGGAGCTCCTTGATAATGTCAATGTACTCTATGAGAATCGCGGTTGGAAGCAACTCCTCTGCGCCGACGAACGTTTGCTCCGCATTTTCCACAACCGCAAAATAGACATAGTAACCGCCTCCGATCCCAAAGCCGAAGCTGCGGATGCCTGCATCACCGGCTGCGAAACCCTCGTTGCCCGCACGGGCTCCATCCTATTGAGCAGCCGTCAGAACATGGGCCGCGTAGCGCCGGTATACTATCCTGTGCATATTGTTTTTGCCTATACCAACCAGGTAGTACCCGATATAGAAGACGGCCTCAACGCGATAAAGAAAAAATACGGCAACGATCTCCCCTCCATGATCAACCTCACCACCGGCCCCAGCCGCACCGCCGATATCGAAAAGACCCTTGTAGTAGGCGTTCACGGCCCCGGAGAAGTATTTTGCTTTTTGATCAATGCGGAACTTTAAGTAATCATAGATTGTCAGACTGATTTTTCAATTAAGGGATTTCACCTCTTGTTAAACAACAGCCTGTTTTATGTCTGACAAACACAACAAAGGCTGCCCGAAAGCAGCCTTCATTCTTTTACTAAATCATTTTTAATAGACGCACTCAATTTTCACATCTTCACATTTTCAAATTTGCACATTAATTAGAGGTGAATGGCTTCTCCCAGCGCTGCTTCCACAGCATCTTTGATGCCTTCGCTCATAGTAGGGTGGGGGTGTATGCTGTCCAGCACTTCCTGCCAGGTCGTTTCCAGCTTGCGCGCAACAACAGTCTCGGCAATAGTTTCAGTCACGTTATAACCTATCGAGTGTGTACCCAGCCACTCGCCGTACTTAGCGTCAAATATCACCTTCACAAAACCCTCAGTAGCGCCCGCGCCCACAGCCTTACCTGATGCTGTGAATGGGAATTTGCCCACCTTTATTTCATAACCAGCATCCTTGGCTTGCTTCTCGGTCATGCCCACGCTGGCTATTTCCGGTGAGCAATAAGTACAACCCGGTACATTGCCATAGTCCAGCGGCTCTGGCATATGCTTGTACTTGCCTTCTTTATTAGCAATTGCCTCTACACAGATCACTGCACCCTTAGATGCTACGTGAGCCAGTGCCTGGCCTGGTGTGATATCGCCTATAGCATAGATACCATCTACATTGGTCTTAAAATATTTATCAACCAGCACCTTGCCCTTATCCGTCTTTATGTTCAGTGTTTCGAGGCCTATGTTCTCTATGTTCGCAGCTATACCCACTGCGCTCAACACCACATCAGCTTCCAGCACCACATCGCCTGTTGCTGTTTTCACTGTTGCCTTTACGCCTGCGCCCGCTGTGTCCAGCTTCTCTACCGAAGCATTGGTCATCACCGTAATGCCCTTTTTCTTAAAGCTCTTTTCCAGTTCCTTAGAAATATCCTCATCTTCCACCGGTACTATGCGCGGCATGAACTCTACCACGGTTACCTTGGTGCCTATGCTGTTATAGAAATAAGCAAACTCTACACCTATTGCACCACTGCCCACTACTATCATTGTTTTCGGCTGAGTTGGCAGGTTCATTGCCTCACGATAGCCCACCACTTTCTTGCCATCCTGTGGCAGGTTAGGCAGTTGGCGGCTGCGTGCGCCGGTAGCCAGTATCACGTGGCGTGCCTGGTGCACGGCTATTTTGCCGTCTGCTCCGGTTACTTCCACTTCTTTTTTAGCATTCAGCTTGCCCATGCCCATGATCACATCTATCTTGTTCTTCTTCATCAGGAACTGCACACCCTTACTCATCTTATCTGCTGCTCCACGGCTGCGCTTGATCACCGCACCAAAATCCGCCTTAAAATCTGATGCAACAATACCATAGTCGGCTGCATGTGTGAAGTTCTCGAATACGCTCGCTGTTTTCAGCAGGGCTTTTGTAGGTATGCAACCCCAGTTCAGGCATATACCACCCAGGTTTTCTTTTTCTACAATTGCTGTTTTATAACCCAGCTGCGATGCGCGGATAGCAGCTACATAACCACCGGGACCGCTTCCTATTACGATTATATCGTATGCCATATATGGTATTATTTTTAGTAAGAAGATTAATGAGGGGACAAATGTAGTAAAAAACGGCTGATAGCTAAACTTCAACCCGGCAAGGTTATTCCTTTAAGAACCTTTTTATAGTTACCCCGTTTATTTTCAGGAAATACAAGCCGTTTGGCAATCTCGAGACATCCATTTGCTGGTTAATCTCGCCATGCTCGGCAACAAAAGAAGCTTCATAAACAACCTGGCTGAGGGTGTTCGCTATTTCCACGGTGATCTTTTCGTTACCTGTCGCACCTGTTTTTCCGCTAATGGTAAAAAAGCCCTTGGTCGGATTTGGCGCAAGTGTTACCCGATCCCTCTCAACAACCGGATCGACATTAACGGCGGCGCCGCTAACATTCAGAAATACAACATTAAAAGAAGAATATGCACAAAGATCAGTATTGGTTACCCGGCAAACCACAGAGTCGTGATCCGCAAATGTGTTCCTTATAAACACCGAAGTAGTGGCTCCGGGTATAACACTCCCGTTTATCAGCCATTGGAAAGTAGGGGCCACGCCTCCGGTCACAGTTGCTGTCAATGTATCATACTGCCCTGCAATAATGCTCGTTCCCGGTGTTGCGTTAATGCTTACAATAGGAATAGATGCCGGATATGTAAATATTTTTAACCCGGGAGATGTATCGTTGCCAGTGCTTGTCGCGCAACTTACGGTGGCTCGGTAATAGCCCGAAACACTGACGGTCGTGCTCATGGTCTCATTTGTAGCGCCGAAAATATTAGTCCATGTGCTGCTATCCGGAGACGATTGCCATTGATACGTAAGTCCCGTTGCTAAAGTTGAACCAGGCAAAGACAATATCGAAACAAAGGAACTGCACCCGATATCCGGCGTCGCGCTCACATTGCCGGCCTCAGGTGTTCCTGCACAGCTATTAATAAGACAGGGAAATGTTCCGGGGCAGGTCGTTATGAGGAAATTGAACTCATGCTGGCTGGTCCCCACCAGCACTCCGCCTCGGAATTCCCTTACATTATACAAAACATTTGCCCTTTGAGACACGTTCGGAAAAAAAGATAGCTGCCCGTTACGGTGATTTAATTGGAAGCTATCCGGTAATACTTGTAGCGGGTTTATCGCCGACACAGGCGTCCCCGGCCACGCCGTACCTCTGTAACTGACTGGCCCACCAATGGTGCAACCGCCACCGGAGCCATTCATTGCATTAGTAAGTATAATGTCCATACTATCACCCTCGGGATCAATCGGCTTAGGGTCAAAACGATCCTGTTGGTTGATGCAAAAGGTCGTCTGCAGGGTGTCTGAGAACGTAGGACTGGAATTTGGAGCAAGGCTATTATTTAATGTATCTATAAGTTGGAAAAGAGTGGCGCCTGCAGAATTGATATTGGTAATCGAGCTGGCTCTGCCAGCCGCAGAGCCTGGTCCCATACCACCGGTATATACAAATAGCCATAAAGTGGATGCATGCGGCAAGGTAACATTGCCACTATAAACAAACTTCATGACTCCCGGAATAGGAGATGCCGGGTTGAAGCATTGGGATGTGTCGCCGGGACACAGTGTGGTAGCCTCTATTCCAGAATCGGGGGCTTGTATTGGTAGCGAAAGTGTAGCAACCGGTGAACTTGTAGATATGGAGGCATCATAAACACAAACTTGCGGCTGAGAAGTTGGGAACGTGCTAAACCCGGCCGCCGCCGCTGGGCTGCAATCGCCATAAACAACACAAGTTATTTTATAGGTATTGCCCGATACATGGGTATAAAACAATTCAGCGCCCATAACGTGAGACGCATATAAGCGGAATTGCGATAATAGCACAACACTGAAAATGAGGATGAATAACACCCGGCGTAAGAACTGTTTCATATCTTGCAATAAAATGAACAATAAAGATAATATTATTTAAAGTAAGCATTTCATTTTTATTGAAAAAGAAAGATGACGATAGAGATACACAGTACTAAAAATGACAAAAAATAGCCTGTTTTCTATCATTTTTATTCATTTTTTCTCATTTTTTACCCGTTTTTACCCCTTTTTGTCTTAAAAATAGCATTTCGCTTTTTGGCTTTAATGATTACTTTTGCAGTCCATTCAAAAATAATACTCTTCATGGCTACAACAGCAGATATGCGTAACGGGTTGATCATAAAATTAGATGGCAGCCTTTACTCAGTAGTGGAATTCGGACAGAACAAAACAGCACGCGCAGCAGCAAAAGTGTGGGCTAAGTTGAAAGGTGTTGACAACAACCGCTCTATCGAGCATACCTGGAACTCAGGAGACAACATCTTTCCGGTACGTGTTGAAAAACGCAACTACCAGTTCCTATATAAAGATGACAGCGGCTTCAACCTCATGGACACTAATTCTTTCGAGCAGATCGTATTAGGTGAAAACATGGTAGACAATCCGCCGCTGTACAAGGATGGCCAGGATTGCTTCGTTATTTTCAACACAGAGACCGAAACGCCTATGGGCGTGGAGCTTCCGCCAAGCATCAACCTGCGTGTTACTTATTCAGAGCCGGGTGTGAAAGGCGATACAGCTACCAGGGCTACCAAGCCAGCTACGCTGGAAACAGGCGCAACGATACCCGTGCCATTGTTTGTAAACGAAGGTGATCTTATTAAGATAGACTCAAAGACCGGTGCATACGTAGAGCGCGTAAAGAATTAATTAGTTCAGATGCCTGCCTGCTTTGACAGGTTAATAAGTTAAGGTAATAGAGATTAGACAATAGCCTTTTACATTGGACTATCTACTAAATACTATCTACTAAAAAAACACTTAAAACAACATTCATGGAATACAAACAGATCCAGGAACTGATAAAAACGATCAACAAATCGAATATCAGCGAACTATGTATAGAAGAAGGCGATTTTAAGATCATCATCAAGCAGGAGCTTGCCGCTCCCGCCCAGTATGTGTCTATGCCGCAAATGTCTATGCCTGTGCAGCAAGCCGCGCCACAACCTGCTTCTGCTCCTGCGCCGCAGGCGTCTGCTTCTGCAGCGTCCCAGCCTGCTGCTGCTCCTGCCGCAAGCAACACGGTGACCATTAAGTCTCCGATGATCGGTACCTTCTACCGCAGCCCTTCTCCTGATAAGCCCGTATTTGTAAACGTGGGTGATGAGATAAAGGCCGGCCAGGTGCTTTGCATCATTGAGGCGATGAAACTCTTTAACGAAATTGAAAGCGAAGTGAGCGGTAGATTAGTGAAAGTGGTAGCTGACGATTCCTCTCCTGTAGAGTACGACCAGCCGCTGTTCATTATTGAGCCGATGTAGTTCAAAACAAAAAACTGAAAACTAAAAAATGGCCTTAAAGACGGCCATTTTTTTGATAATTGATATTGTTTTTGACCTGCCTTGATGCAGGTTGGTTTTTGGCCTTTTAAATTTGAAACGTGTTTAAGAAAATATTAATTGCCAATAGAGGGGAGATCGCCCTGCGTATTATACGCACGTGTCGTGAAATGGGTATCCGTACCGTCGCCGTTTATTCTACCGCCGATAAAGATAGCCTGCACGTTCGTTTTGCTGACGAGGCTGTGTGTATCGGAAAGCCACAGAGCAGCGATTCTTACCTCAACATACAGCACATAATGGCTGCTGCCGAGATCACCAACGCAGACGCTATTCACCCCGGCTATGGCTTCCTCGCTGAGAATGCAAATTTTGCCGAGATATGTGCACAGTACAATATAAAATTTATCGGCCCTACCCCTGAAATGATCAGGTCAATGGGCGACAAAATAACTGCCAAAGAAACCATGATAAGGGCCGGCGTACCGGTCATTCCTGGCTCCGAGGGCTTATTGAACAGTGTAGACGAGGCCAAAGGACTGGCCAATGACATGGGTTATCCCGTTATCATCAAGGCTACCGCAGGTGGTGGTGGTAAGGGTATGCGTGTCGTTTGGCAGGAAAGTGAAATTGAGCATGCCTACAACACTGCAAAAATAGAAGCCGCAGCCTCGTTCAAAAACGATGGTATCTATATGGAGAAGTTTGTAGAAGAGCCTCGCCATATTGAGATACAGGTTGCCGGTGACCAGTTCGGCACCGTTTGCCACCTTAGCGAGCGCGATTGCTCCATACAGCGCCGTCATCAGAAGCTGGTTGAGGAGTCTCCTTCGCCCTTTATGACTGCTGAGTTGCGCCAGAAAATGGGCGATGCTGCTATCAAGGCCGCAGCGGCTATTAATTACGAAAGCGTTGGTACTATTGAGTTTCTTGTAGATAAACACCGCAATTTTTACTTCATGGAAATGAACACCCGTATCCAGGTGGAGCACGGTGTTACGGAGGAGGTGATCAGCTACGATCTTATCAAAGAACAAATAAAAATTGCCGCTGGTGTGCCTATCAGTGGCCGCAACTATGAGCCCAAGATACACGCCATAGAGTGCCGTATCAATGCCGAAGATCCTTATAACGATTTCCGTCCTTGCCCGGGCAAGATCACTACACTGCATACGCCCGGTGGGCACGGTGTCCGCGTCGACTCGCATATTTACGCAGGCTACACCATACCGCCTTATTACGACTCTATGATCGCTAAGGTGATCGCAGTAGCGCAGACCCGTGAGGAAGCGATCAATACAATGGAGCGTGCCCTCAGTGAATACGTGATAGAAGGTGTAAAAACCACTATTCCGTTCCACATGCAGCTTATGCGGAACGAAGATTTCAGAAAAGGGAATTTTACAACCAAGTTTATAGAAAGCTTTAAGCTCGTATAGGCTTTATTGTCCCCATTATTATTTAGTTAAAACCGGGGCAATATACCGGTCACACTTACAATTTAGATACATTCGCAGCATGAAAAAGACATTGCTAATAACTGGTGGAGCAGGATTTATTGGCTCACATGTAGTTCGTTTATTTGTAAATAAATACCCCGATTATAAGATCGTTAATCTCGATGCCCTTACTTATGCGGGCAACCTCGAGAATCTCAAGGATATAGAGAACGCGCCGAACTACATTTTCGAAAAGGCAGACATTACAGATGCAGTTCAAATCGAAGGGCTATTCAAAAAATATGGCTTCGATGGTGTTATTCACCTGGCCGCTGAGAGTCATGTAGACCGCTCTATTACGGATCCAAATGCATTCATCCAGACGAACGTGATGGGTACAGCCAACCTCCTCAATGCCGCCCGTGCAGCATGGAAAGGTAATTTCGAAGGCAAGCGTTTTTATCATGTGTCTACAGATGAAGTCTACGGTTCATTAGGGGCAGAAGGTTTCTTTCTTGAGACAACGCCTTACGATCCGCAATCGCCCTATTCAGCATCCAAGGCAGCGTCCGATCACCTGGTGCGCGCCTACGGCAACACCTACGATCTGCCTTTCGTGATCACTAATTGCTCTAACAATTACGGTCCTAATCACTTCCCTGAGAAACTGATTCCACTCTTTATCAACAATATTTGCACCAACAAGCCATTGCCGGTTTATGGCGATGGCAAGTACACCCGTGATTGGCTCTATGTAGTAGACCATGCCCGTGCTATTGATATGGTTTACCATGGCGGCAGAAACGGTGAGACCTACAACATAGGCGGCTTCAACGAGTGGCAAAATATTGAGCTGGTAAAACTGCTCTGCAAAGAAATGGACGAGAAACTTGGCCGTACACCCGGCGAGTCTGAAAAGCTCATTACCTACATCAAAGACCGCCCCGGCCACGATCGCCGCTATGCCATTGATGCCAATAAGATCAACAAAGAGTTGGGCTGGTATCCTTCAGTTACTTTCGAGGAAGGCCTCAGCAAAACGATTGATTGGTACCTGGCAAATGAAGAGTGGCTCAACCACGTTACATCGGGCAACTATCAAAAATATTACGAAACTCAATACACCAACAGATAATGAAAGGCATCATCTTGGCTGGAGGCTCCGGCACGCGCTTATATCCACTTACAATTGCAGTCAGCAAGCAGCTCATGCCTGTGTACGACAAGCCGATGGTCTATTACCCGTTATCTACCTTGATGCTCGCTGGCATCAACGAGATACTCATTATCACCACACCGGAGGATCAGCCTGCGTTTAAGAAACTCTTAGGCGACGGCTCCGCTATCGGTTGCCGCTTCGAATACATCGTTCAGCCTCGTCCGGAGGGTCTTGCCCAGGCATTTATCCTCGGTGCCGATTTTATTGGCAAAGACCCCGCAGCTTTGGTGCTCGGCGACAATATATTTTACGGCTCCGGAATGGGCACCCTGCTTAAGAAAAAGGCCAATCCCGATGGTGCCGTTGTATTTGCCTACCAGGTTCAGGATCCCGAAAGGTATGGTGTTGTGGAGTTCGATAAGGCTAATCGCGTTCTCAGCATAGAAGAAAAACCAGAAAAGCCGAAATCCAATTACGCCGTTCCCGGCCTCTACTTTTACGATAATGACGTGGTAGCTATCTCCAGGGCTATCAAACCTTCTCACCGTGGCGAGCTGGAGATTACCGACGTGAATAGGGTATATCTCGAAAAAGGAAAGCTTGAAGTAGGCGTCCTTGATCGCGGCACAGCCTGGCTGGATACCGGCACATTCGACTCGCTCATTGAAGCCGGCGAATTTATCGAAGTCATCGAAAAGCGCCAGGGACTCAAAATAGGTTGTATCGAAGAGATCGCATACCGAAATGGCTGGATCGGAGAAGAGCAAATGGAAAAACTTGCTGCCACATACATGAAGAGTGGCTATGGTGCCTATCTCAAAAAGCTAATAGGTACCATTTAATAACTAAACTTCAATAGCATTTTACATTACAGGCTGCATTCGCAGCCTTTTTTGTTGCAACATTCAAGAGGGCACGACGCATTTAATCTCATTCCCACCGATCCCGGTAATGCTGCAGTACTGTGTTAAATCCCAATTGTCTATGACAACCGTTTCATTTGACGATGAGGAAAAGGGATGAGAAATGATGCAATTATCTTGACCTCAATTACCATTCTCCGCTAAAACCTATTCCAGGGTAGTGCGGGGTGGTCCGGGCAAAAAAAACGCCCCGTTGCCGGGCGACCATTTTACAAATACGTAATACTGCTGTATATAACGCGTTTGACAAAATTACTAATATGCTAATGCCTTGACATTATCCGCTGGCACAATGTTTATTACCTATTAGCAAAACAAAAACTATTTTTATGAGATCACTATTGTATGTTATCGCGATCATCCTGATAATTGGCTGGCTGTTAGGTGCATTTGTTTACAGCGCAGGCTCAATAATACACATATTACTGGTACTGGCTATTATTTCGCTGCTGCTTGGATTTATCAGACGGGGAACTGTTGATTAACACTTCAAATAATTAACCTTTAAAAAGCCACGCCAATCCGTGGCTTTTCATTTGTGTCTAAAAGCCGGAAAACTGTATGTCAAGGTCGGCCATTGTTATCGGCTTTTCTATTACGCGGTATTTGGCATTTGGCGGCATTACTGGTAATGATGGATGGAAAGCACTAACCAAAACAATATAAGTGGCAGGGTAAGTAGCCGAAATTGATGGCGCCTCGGGCCAGCCAATGCCATCAGGCAAATTATTGTCAAGAAAAAGAATGTCAGGGGTGTTCTTATTTAGAAAATCTTTTCCTTCACTGAGTGAGTGGGAAATTGTCACCTCGTATTTTTTTCGTAGAAAATACTCTTTCAATAAAAGGCAAAGATCAGTCTCATCATCTATGATCAAAATTTTTTTACCGTCAGACATAGCGTTTTTCTATTGTAAACTCCCTTTGAAGCCCCGAATTTAAAGATTGATATTGAATTTTGCAATTATCCATACAATTTCACACAATTTGGGAAGTTCCCACCGCGTAAAAATTAATGCTGGAATCTACTCATGGCTAAGCAAAAATAATGCCGCCAAAAGCATTATCCTGGTATGCTGGTAGTATGCATCCAATAGCTACGCAAAGCAGCAACGGTCTTGATAAGGTTTTCAAAGCTGTTTGGTTTTGTGATATAAGAATTGGCACCAAGTTCATAGCAACGCCTCATCTCCTGCTCATTGTTGGTAGTACTGAAAACTATGACAGGGATTTTTTTGAACCCGATATTTTGTTTTATTTCCTTCAGCACTTCCCTGCCATCTTTTTTGGGCATGTTGAGGTCCAGAAGAATAAAACGAGGCATTTTTGCCACGTTCCCATGTTGGGCAATGCTGTTTAGAAAGTCGAGTAACTCCACTCCATTTTCTACGAAATGCAACTTGTCCATAAAGCCATTTTCGTGGAAAGCGGCCTGTAGCAGAAAGCGGTCATCAGCATCATCTTCGGCTATTAAGATAGAAATTTCCTCCATTTTGGTAATTGGTTAATAAAGGTATGCAAAAAAATACTTTAACTGTTTGGGGTAACGATCAGGTCATAAAAAAAGCGTTCCGGCAAGTAGCGGACGGTGCTATTGGCACAATGTTTAAGGGATATTAAGAACTAAATACCCAAGTTATGGAAAGGCAAAATCAGAATAACCCGAATGAGCAATCAAACGCGCGGCAACCAAAGCCTGGCCGCAAGGACGCACCGGGACGTGAGCAAAGGCAACCAGTGGCAGGGAACGACAAGAGTAATAAGGGTCGTACAGGCAAGAGTAATATAAGCAATATAGATCAGCAGAAAGACAGGGAATAGACATTGTAGCTGAGAATAAAGCAGGCGTGTAGCATGCCCATGACTATTCGGAAATATAATGTCTGAATTAAAGAAGCCACTCCAATAGAGTGGCTTCCTGTTATAATAGTATGTTTATAAGTCCTAAGATCAATAGGCTTAGGCTTAAATCGGGCGGCTACTTAATGTTTGCCAAAAAGTCTTTTATTTTATCCTTGTGAACCATACCTTCTTTAAAGGTATAGGCACCAGTTTTTGGGCTACGAACGGTCTTGATCACCTTGGTGTAGTTCTTTGCCTCAGCTGCCTGCTTGGGGTCTTTCTTAATCGCGGTCTTAGCTACTTTTGCCATCGCTTAATTATTTTTAGAAGAAGGTTATTTAATTTCTTTGTGAACTGTAACACGTTTCAGGATGGGGTTGTATTTCTTCAACTCCAAACGCTCCGTGGTAGTTTTTTTATTTTTCGTGGTAATATAGCGGCTGGTACCGGGCATACCGCTATTTTTATGCTCGGTGCATTCCATTATAACCTGAACGCGGTTTCCTTTCTTAGCCATTTTGCTATTATTTTATACTTTACTGAATTAGATAGTAATTCCCCTTGCACGTAATTCCTTAACTGTAGTGAGCAGTCCGTTCTTATTAATAGTACGGATAGCATCAGTAGATAATTTTAACGTGATCCAACGATCTTCCTCAGGAAGGAAGAAACGTTTTGTCTGCAGATTGGGCAGGAAACGGCGCTTCGCCTTCTTATTAGAGAATGATACCTTGTGGCCTACTACTGGTTTTCTACCTGTTACCTGACAAACGCGAGCCATGATTATTTTTTTTTAGGACTGCAAAGGTCTTGATTATTTGTGTAATGGCAAAATATTTTTGAGAAAATATTTACGAGCCTTAAAAAGGCTTCAGTTTTCCCTTGCTGAGCTTGACTTTGAAGTCAAAGATAGTATCTGTGCCCCTGATATCTATTCTTTTTATTTCATATACATCTCCAGCCGGCACATTACTTACTTTGTTGCCAATCCGAAAGGCAGCCATAATACCCATATCCTTCATTATCGCTTTGAGCATGTGGAAATGGGCGCCAGGACGTGAGCCGAAAGGATATGCCAGTACCCGGTGCCATTCCAGGCCGCTGTTGTCGAAGGTACGAATTGTATTCACAAGGGCCTGCCTTGAATCCTCCAGCGGTAGTTTGCCCATGTCTTCGTGCTGATAGCCATGCATAGCAAGCTGGATAATAGTGGGATCGAGCGACCTCAGTTCCTGCAAAGTCATTTTTTGTTCTATCTCTATTTCGCGTTTTTCTACGATGAGTGTTTCTGCGATAATAAAGAAAGTGGCTTTCCAACCGAGCTCCTGAAGTAAGGGATAAGCATAAGTGAGGTTATTCTGATAGCCATCGTCGAAAGTAATCAGCAATACTTTACCCTTATTCGGCTTTTGCCCGGTGGCTATATCAAGATATTCCGGAAGAGAGATGGCGCGGTATCCTTCCTGTTTCAGGTAGCTCCATTGTTCCCTTAGTTTTTCGGGGGTAATGGTCAGGTCATCATTGATGCCAGGCCATACCTTGTGGTACATGAGCACGGGAATGCCTTTGCCGTGGGGTAAAAGCCAGCTCCAGTTCATGAGTTCAACGGCATAGGTTGGCGACCAATATCATTTAACGGACGGGCGGAATAAAGCTTTATTTTGACGTACTTGATAAAGCCGCCATATGCTATGTTCTTACAAATAACATAGCCGAGGTACCCATCGAGAAAGCCGCCCCTGAAAATGAAGTTGTAAATGAATTTCCACGCAGGTCCAAAAAGTATCTTAACGATCCCGATCTTCTCTCCTTTATCTATTGCATTGCGTGCGGCAAGCTCAGAGTACAGTTCTATCTTTTTTATATGATCGGAGATACTATTATAGCTATAGTGAAGGATATCCCCGTCAAGGAAACCGATCTTTGTTTTCTTGTCTTTTACAACAATGCTTTCATGCACTTTGTTATCATTAATGCCGCATTTATTTTTATTGAACAAACGCAGTTTAGGCTGCGGATACCAGCCGCAGTGGCGTATCCATTTTCCGCAATAGTTAGCAAGTATATTTACCTGGTAGCCATCATAACGAGGCTGCTCCTTTTCTTTCAATAAACTAGCCCGGAGTGCGGGTGACAACAATTCGTCGGCATCGATAGACAGTACAAAATCGTTATTGGCGAGGGCAATAGCAAATGTCTTCTGGGCGCTGAAGTCTTTAAATTCATGATAAAATATCTTAGCGCCATACCCCTGGGCTATGGCGGCAGTTCTGTCATCTGAGTAGCTGTCGACCAGTATGATCTCGTCAGCGATGCCCTGTATGGACTCAATGCACCTCGCTATATTGCGCTCTTCATTGTGGGTTATAATTACCGCGGATATCTTTATCATCTACTTACTAACGTTGAACACAGAGATTATAGTATATTTTACAGCAGGTTTTTGAAGACCCTTACGATCAGGGCAATTGGGGTAGTATAAGACTGTCCAGATCGCTGACACCAGGAATATTTTCAGCTATATACGCCTCTCCGTACTCTACACCTATACGCTTACCCAGTAAGGCATCGCGGTAGATGATGCTATTGAGGAAACCCTCTGTAGCTATATAAGTAACGGGCTCCCCGGAAACCGGATCGTGAAACTGACTTTTGTAGCAGCGAATAGCCTCCATCTTCTTATCAAAAGTGGCAGAAATATCCACGATAAAAGATGGCTCGTAGTGGCGATCCTGCAGCATATGGTATACTCGTTTCGGACGCCATGCTTCCTGCGGCATGCCATCACGGGTTGTTTCTATCTTACGAAGTCCGGCATAAAAACAGGCATCGGCAATGAGCCTGCCGCCGCGGCCATGATCCGGGTGCCGGTCATTAATGGCATTTGCAATGACTATCTCCGGACGGTAGTGCCTTATATATTGTATCAGTTTGCGCTGGTGCTCCTCATCATTACGAAAAAAGCCATCTGCCATACCGGCATTCTCCCGCACCGCCACTCCCATGACCTTGGCCGCATCCTGCGCTTCCTGCAGCCGGAGCGTAGCACTGCCGCGTGTACCGAGTTCGCCCTGCGTAAGATCCACAATACCAACGGCTTGTCCGGCCTGTGCGTGTTTAATTATGGTTCCTGCGCAACTTAGTTCTACATCATCGGGGTGTGCTGCAATAGCGAGAAGGTGTAATTTCAAAGTCAAAAGTTAAAAGTGATAACCAAAAAATTAAATGTGAAATTCAAAATCCCAAAGACAAAAATCTAAAGTATTTACCTCAAAAATAAAGGATTAGGATGAATAATGGCGAGAGTTAATTACAGTAAAAATTTCGCCTGTTATTCCGTTGTTGAGGTAGATGAAAATGGCTGTGATATGTGAAATGCCCCAATTGTTTCAAATTTTCTACTTGCTTATATGGGGCATTTTTTGTGGAAGGCAAATCGATGTATTTCTTTACTGTGGCTGTTTCGGGATATTTTATTATAATTATTCATCATTTCCCATTTTACCACATGGTGGGGCATATTCAGTTAAGCGGGCAGTTTACAATTGCGGTTGGAGACTTTTCTGCATGTCCCATTCCATACCCCATTATTACCCAAAGAACCCCATGCTTCTTTGTCGAGTGTAAAAAATTTAACCGCAAGGCCGCAAAGAAATCCAGATAGCTGTTGGGAGCAAAGGTCGCAAAGCCCCATGCGAGAAATTGACTTATTCGGGCACAAAGGTCTGAAGAAAACGAATACGCACCAAGACTTTTTGTTTATGTTGCTATTGATAAGACGGATAAGATTGGGGGGAATGATCTCTATTAAAGCTTAAGGTTTTGACTATTTTTAAAGTTTCTGATAATAATATTTCCGTTCTCGTATTTCAGCAGGAGATGGCGAGAAGTAACGCCTCGTTCCATCAAGAATATTAATAACAGCGCTTTGATCCTCATAATAAATCTGTATATGTGGCAGATTACGTTCTTTTTGCATCATAATACATCCGAATAATAATTCCGAAAAACATTGATAACGTAGGCAAAGACGGTACTTTTTACAAAGATAGACAAGTTACTTAAAATCGAATAACTCACGCACCTCTGCACAGCCGATAAAATGGCCATCTTGGATGTTGTCTAAATGCGGTATATTTGCGCCTCCAAAATATATTATGAGTTTCAGAAAAATACTTGTTTTTTATCGTATCCCTATCGCCATCGGCATGATCGCGCTGGGATTTTTCCTGGGTTTTCAAGTGACATGGTGGATCGCGTGGATACCATTCCTGATAGCGATATTGATGGTAGTTGCGTACTTCCTGATCGGGCCGATGACGCTCATACAGGGTTATATGGAATCGGGAGATATGGAGGGTGCACAGAAACTGATGAATATGGTTAAGTTCCCGAACCTGCTGTATAAACCGATCCGTTCATCTTATTATATGCTACAGGCGAATTTCTCGACGATGGGAGATGACCTTGACAAGGCAGAGATGCAATTGCGAAAGGGGCTTGAAAGCGGAATGACCGAGAAAGAGTATGAGGGGGGCGCCTATATGCAGTTGGGAACCATAGCGCTGAAAAAAGGGAATACCAAGGAGGCGATGGAACACCTGCGAAAAGCAGTAAGCGTGGGGTTGCCAGATAAAGACACCGAAGCAACCGCGTATTTATACCTTTCGCAGATATACATTCAACGCCGCGATTACCGGAGCGGAAAGATCTACTTTAATAAAGCTAAAGCCTGCAAGGCAACTAATGCACAGGTGGTGGAGCAAATAAAGGAATTAGCTAAGTATATAGCGAGGATTCCAGGTTAGTTAGTTGAGGTGATAAGAAGTTAAGTGATATGTGATAAGTTGCCCGCTGGGCCGGGATAGTGGATCCGTTCAGTCTAATTCCTGTCTTCATTTAGGGCATTGAACTGATGTAGGTTGCAATGACTTAATATTCTGAGGAGGATCACCCAATTTATCTTGTCTGTTCGAAGGCACATACTGTTTTCAAATCTCCCGATACCGGAATGTGTCCTGAAGATGTTTACATCTTAAAATTTGTGGGTGAGTAGCGAAAATGACGGGGAGAATGGCATTTTTATTTTTGTTATTTTTTAAACACCTGCCGTCACTTAAAACAATAAACAACATATTTAAAGACGCGTAAAATCTTATTAATATATTTATTTAAAGCGTATTGCGCATGCATTATTTCATTATTCAATTGTAATGTGGTGGAATTTTATATCATGATAAGTGTGCCTGCATTGCCGGTCGTCTTTGGTCGTGAATTATTTCTGCAATAAAAGTTGCTTTTCTATTCTTTTTTACAAAAAATATATATTATTTTCGGCTCCATAAATTGCATTGCCGACCCCAAAAAGGGTTGAGCAAGCGACGTATATTGCTATTTATTAAAAATAATATCCCGAAAAAACAGGCTTATGAGCAATGTTTCTTTACACAGACCGATGAGTATCAATAAGACGAAATGCAGCCATGCAATGAGGATTATTTTCGCGTCGATTTTCCTGTGTTTCCTTGGTAGCACGTTGCGTGCGGCAGTTATCGTGACCCCGGCTGGCGGTGGTACAAATATCTGCCATAACCGGGCGGCAGATGGTACCTCACCAGCGTATACAGGATTGGGAACCATCACTGTGACCGAGGGAGCCGCCGATGATTTTAACCCTTTCATTGAGACCCTGGTGATAAACGTGCCAGCGGGATGGCAGTTCAACACTGCGGCAACGCCAACGCTGAACTCAACGGGCGGAGACATATTTTTAGTAGCAGACGGGGGCTTCTCCAGTACTGCGCTTACTGTTACGATGATCACGCTGGGTACCGGCTCGATCGATGCTATAACAATCACCGGACTACAGATCCAACCGTTGACCCAGGCTTCTGCGCCGGGCAACATCACGGCATCTATTGCCACAAATATTAACGGAATTGCTACAAGCGTTACGAATTTCGGCAGTCTTTCTCAAACAGGCCCGGCGATATTTACCGTATCAAGCCCAAGCGGCTATTGCGCCGGAACACCGGGAGCGGCTATCACACTGAGCGGATCACAAACCGGAGTAAACTATCAACTCTACAATAGCGGCGCTATTTCAGGCGGACCGATTCCAGGTACAGGTGCAGCACCGTTTGACCTTGGCATACATACTGCGGGATCTTATACTGTAAGAGCAACTGATGGCACGGGATGTACCAGCAATATGCTTGGCACTGCAGCTTTTGCCGTAGACCCACTTCCATCGGTATTTGCCGTGGGCGGAGGAGGAAGCTACTGCCCCGGCGGAGCAGGAGTGAACGTTACTTTGAGCTCATCTGATAATGGCGTTGTATACACGGCCTCTAATGGTGTTACCAGCAGTACATTGCCCGGGTCGTTGGGGCCATTAACTTTCGGACCACTAACTTCTACAGGGACCTATACAGTACTTGCCCAAAATGCGACTACGGGCTGTACGGCAGCTATGAGCGGGAGCGCTACCGTATCATTATTTCCCGCACCTGCACAGTTCACTGTAACCGGTGCGACCAGCTATTGTGCCAGTGCAGGTGGTGTGAATGTGGGCCTGAGCGGCTCTGTGGGCAGCACTACTTACCAGCTTTATAACGGACTTTCAACAGTAGGCGCGCCACTATCGGGCACCGGCGGCGCTCTTGATTTCGGACTGCAGCCGGCAGGCAGCTATTCGGTGCTTGCAACATTAGCACCCGGGGGCTGTACTTCGCCGATGCTGAATACGCTGACCGTGACTTCGAACCCTGACCCCACTGTATTCAATGTTGGCGGCGGAGGATCTTATTGCGCGGGCGCAGCCGGCGTAAATATCACTTTGAGCTCGTCGCAGGTTGGCGTTGTCTATACTGCGACAAACGGTGTGGTGAGCACAATATTAGGCGGAACAGGCGTAGGATTGGCATTTGGCCCTGAAACATCTGCAGGCACGTATTCTGTTAGCGCTCAGAACGGCGGCACAGGCTGTTCGGCAACGATGAACGGTACCGCAACGGTGACATTACTTCCTTCACCTGCACAATTTACAATTACAGGCGCCACCAGTTATTGCGCAAGCACAGGTGGTGTGAATATAGGCCTGAGCGGCTCTGAAGCTACCATGACCTACCAGTTGTATAACGGACCTGCAACAGTGGGCGGACCAGTACCGGGATCCGGCACAACACTGGATTTCGGATTACAGCCGGCAGGCGCTTATTCTGTTCTGGCTACTGCGCCGGGAGGCTGCACACGGGCTATGCTGAATACGCTGACCGTAACTTCAAATCCGCAACCAACAGTATTTAATGTAGGCGGCGGCGGACCGATCTGTTCAGGCGGCGCAGGTGTAAACGTCACACTGAGCTCTTCTGAAGCAGGCGTAGTATATACGGCAACTAATGGAATTGTAAGCACAGTTGTAGGTGGAACCGGCTCCTCATTGACCTTCGGACCTGAGACTTCGGCAGGCACCTATTCAGTAAGTGCACAATACCCTGTATCAGGATGCTCTGCTGTTATGAATGGCACTGCAGTTGTGACACTGCTTCCTTCCCCAGCGCAGTTTACCGTAACCGGAGCTACAAGCTATTGCGCCGGTGGTGCAGGTGTGGCTATCGGCCTCAGCGGATCTGTGGGTGGCACTACTTACCAGCTTTATAACGGACTTGCAACAGTAGGCGGAGTAGTACCCGGCACAGGTGTCGCTATCAGTTTTGGCACACAGCCCGCAGGCACTTATTCTGTACTTGCGACATTGGGAAGCTGTACATCGCCAATGCTCAACACATTGACCGTGACCGCAGATCCATTACCGAATGTTTATAATGTAGGCGGCGGAGGTCCTTACTGCACAGGCGGAGCAGGAGTAAACGTAACATTAAGCAACTCAGATATCGGCATCAACTATACGGCTTCGAACGGAGTTGTGAGCACTACTCTTCCGGGCGCTGCCTCTTCGCTGACATTCGGCCCGGAGACATCGGTTGGAACATATACGATATTGGCTACAAACGCAAGCACTGGTTGCACCAGCGTTATGAACGGAAGCGCAACAGTGACTACGGTTGTTGCCCCGGCACAGTTTACCGTGACAGGCGCAACCAGCTATTGCGCTGGTGGAACGGGTGTTGTTATAGGGTTAAGCGGCTCCCAGACCGGAACTAATTATCAATTATACGACGGCGCAGTAACAGCAGGCGCTCCCGTACCTGGCAGCGGCGGAGCAATCGACTTCGGATTTCATACCGCCGGCAGCTATAGCGTACTTGCCACAGTAGTAGCAGGTGGCTGTATAGCCCCGATGCTGAATACACTGACCGTGACAACAAACCCACTTCCGACTGCATATGCTGTTGGCGGCGGCGGCGGTTATTGCGTTGGCAGCCCAGGCGTGAATATTACTTTAAGCAATTCAGATATTGGTATCAATTACCAGTTATATAACGGAGCTGTAGCCGTTGGCGGACCAGTAGCCGGCACGGGTGTTGCCCCACTTGTAATGGGCTTGGTAACCGCAGGTACGTATACGGTATCCGCTACTGACCCTGCAACAGGTTGCACCAATGCTATGAGCGGCAGCGCTTCGGCATTCATCACCGCCGGACCAACAGTTTATGAAGTTTCGGGTGGCGGTGGTTACTGCATCGGCGGACCCGGCGATGACATTGTACTTAGCGGCTCACAGATCGGAGCATCTTACCAACTGTATTTCGGATCACTGGCACAAGGCGCACCACTTCCGGGCACCGGCGGGCTCCTGGACTTTGGCTTTCAAACAGCAGTTGGTATCTATTCGGTACAGGCATCGATCGGTTCCTGCACCAGCGATATGTATGGCGTAGCGAATGTTTCTCTGTCGCCGTTACCAATAGTGTACACACTATCGGGCGGCGGAGGTTACTGTGAAGGAACTGCGGGTATACCAATGGTTCTGAATGGCTCTGAGGCCGGTGTTAACTATCAATTGTACCTCGGGGCAGTTCCAATCGGCAGCCCTGTGGCAGGTACGGGAGCACCAACATTGAGCCTAGGCATGCAGACATTAATAGGTACTTACTCAGTGGTTGCAACTAATCCTACAACACTTTGCACGAGCAATATGCTTGGCACCGCTACAGTAACTATCAATCCATTGCCAGCCTTGTTTACAGTAGGCGGTGGTGGCAATTACTGCATCGGCGGCCCGGGCGTAATGATCACATTAAGTAATTCGGAAATCGGCATCGATTACCAATTATATCGCGGATCGTCGCCTGTTGCAGGCCCTGTTGCAGGCACAGGTGTTGCACCACTTAACATGGGCATTGAGATGCTCGCAGGCGTCTACACCGTATCTGCAACAAACCCGGTTACCGGATGTATGCAAAACATGTTTGGCAGCGCTACTGTTTCTGTTAATCCACTGCCGCTGGTATTCGATTTGTCGTCGGGCGGAAGTTTCTGCGCAGGCGATACTGGAATAGACCTTACACTAAGCGGCTCACAGCCAGGAGTGCTCTACCAGTTATATAACGGAGCTACAGCCACAGGCAGCCCGATAGGCGGTACCGGTGGTGTGATAGACTTTGGTTTCCAAAACGTGGGTGGAACTTATTCCGTACTTGCAACCAATCCAACAACGGGCTGCTCAATTGCAATGAATGGCAGCGCAGTACTTACGGAAAATCCACTTCCATTAGCATTTACAGTAGGTGGCGGTGGCAGCTATTGCGCCGGTGGCGCAGGTGTAGCGGTTACCCTGAACAATTCTCAGCTTGGAATCAATTACCAATTATACAGAGGCGCGACTGCGGTTGGCGGTGTAGTTGGCGGAACAAACATACCACCACTGGATATGGGTATTCAGACAGTAGCCGGCACCTATTCGGTACTTGCTACCGACCCTGCCACAGGCTGCAGCCTGGGTATGACTGGCAGCGTGACCGTGAGCATCAACCCATTACCGAATGTTTATACTATATCGGCAGGGGGCAGCTACTGTGCAGGAGATCCCGGAGTAGACGTTGTGTTAAGCGGGTCGGACACCGGTGTGAGCTATCAATTATATTTTGGCGCTGTTGCAACCGGCAGCCCTGTGGCAGGAACCGGCACAACAATTGACTTTGGTTTCCAGACAGGGGTGGGTACCTATTCGGTGCTTGCTACAAACAATACAACACTTTGCACAAACAATATGGCCGGCATAGCTACGATAACCAGCAACCCCGTGCCACTTGTATTCAGCCTTAGCTTAGGCGGCAGCTACTGCGAAGGCGGAGCCGGAGTTGACCTGATATTGAATGGCTCTGAGACAGGCATAAACTACCAGTTGTACTATGGCGCAGCTACAGTTGACACCCCGGTAGCAGGCACAGGTTTGCCAACGCTTGACCTTGGTTTCCAGACACTGCAGGGTACTTATACTGTGCTTGCGACCAACCCGACCACTTTGTGTCACAGCGACATGCTTGGCGTTGCGACCGTATCTATCAATCCATTGCCTGCAGTACATGTAGTAGGCGGCGGCGGAAGCTACTGTGCAGGAGATACAGGAGTACATATCACATTAAACAACTCAGATATCGGTATCAATTATCAATTATATAATGGCTCATCTCCAATCGGCGGCCCAGTTGCCGGAACCGGTGTATCGCCATTAGATATGGGTCTTGCAACATTGGCCGGCACCTATACGGTCTCTGCTACAAATGTTGTAACGGGCTGTATGCAGGATATGTTTGGCAGCGCAACAGTATCGATCAATCCATTACCCGCAACATTCAATGTGACGGGCGGCGGCGCTTATTGCGTAGGCGGTACCGGTGTACCAGTAGGACTGGACGGTTCGTTGCCGGGCACCAGCTACCAGCTTTATGCAGCCGGATCTCCGGTAGGCAGTGCACTAGCCGGAACCGGTTTTGCACTTGATTTCGGATTACAGACTGCTACTGTAGCTTATACAGTTATTGCACAGGACACAACAACGCTTTGTGTGAATACAATGAACGGTTCAGTAACGGTTACTACCAATCCGTTACCAACCGCTTACAATCTGTCTGCCGGCGGCAGTTATTGTGCAGGTGGCCCAGGCGTTGACCTGACGCTTGACGGATCGGACACAGGAATAAGCTACCAGCTTTATTTTGCTGACACTGCTATTGGCGCACCCGTTGCGGGCACAGGAACAGCACCGCTCGACCTGGGCTTCCAGACTGGCGCAGGCAGTTACTTTGTAATCGGAACAAATACCGTAACCGGTTGTGTGGACACTATGAACAATACGGCAGTTATCAGCATTGACCCTCTGCCAAATGTATATAATGTAATAGGCGGCGGCAGTTACTGCTTCGGAGATACAGGTCTACATGTGATGCTTGACAACTCAGATACAGGTATCAACTACCAGTTGTTTGTTGACGGAGTAGCTACAGGCGGCCTTGTTGCCGGCACCGGAACGGTGCTTGACATGGGCCTGGAAACGGTAGCCGGTGCGTATACAGTGCTCGCTATTAACGCGACCACAGGCTGCTCCAACAATATGAGCGGCAGCGCCACAGTATCTATCAATCCATTGCCAGGAGTATTTAATATGACCGGTGGCGGCAGCGCATGTTTTGGCGCACCGGGTGTACCTGTTGGGCTTGATGGTTCGGCAACGGGCATCAGCTACCAATTATATGTAGGTGGTGTGCCAACCGGCGCTCCACTGGCAGGAACAGGATCTGCCCTTGACTTCGGATTGCAGACAACAATGGGTGTATATATAGTTGTGGCTACAGACACTACAACTCTTTGCACGAATAACATGAATGGAGTATCCACCGTCATCATCAATCCTTTACCAACAGTATTCAATATGACCGGCGGCGGCGCATATTGCGCGGGAGGTACGGGAGTAAGTGTTGGTCTGGATGGTTCTGTAGCAGGAGTAAGCTACCAGTTAATTTATCTCGGGTCGCCTACAGGCGCACCATTAGCAGGAACAGGTTTTGCATTAGACTTTGGCCTGCAGACAGGCGGCGGCGACTACACAGTGGTAGCTACCGATACTGCAACGCTTTGCACCAACAATATGGCGGGAACTGCAACGGTAACAGTCAATCCATTACCAACCGCCTTTAATGTAACAGGCGGCGGCGAATACTGTGTAGGTGGAACAGGATACAATGTTGGCATCGATGGTTCTGAAACAGGTATACTATATACCTTGTTCCTGGATGGCTTCCCGGTTGGCAGCCCAATGGTGGGTACCGGTTTTGCAATCGATTTCGGTGTGCAATCAGCAGGCGGTGTTTATTCAGTGATGGCAGGCAATATGACCACAGGATGTTTCAATAGTATGAACAACACCGTGAGCATAGTTGTAAACCCATTACCTATTGCTTATAATGTAACCGGCGGCGGCACAATGTGTGCAGGAACTCCAGGATTTGACATTCAACTGAGCAACTCTGAGACCGGGGTGAACTACCAGCTTTATATCAACACTTTACCATACGGAGCTCCAATAGGCGGTACAACAGGATCGCCGGTTGACTTCGGTGTACTTGCATTCCCTGGCACTTACCTGGTGGTAGGAACAAATGCAACAACAGGATGTATCGCCCTGATGACAGACAGCGCAGTTATCATAGTAAATCCAACACCCGGTCCTATTAATGGTGTTTCTGAGATATGCTCGAATACCTCCACACTGCTTACCGATACGTCGGCGGGTGGTGTATGGACCAGCAATGACTACTCAATAGCTTCTGTAGATGCCAGCGGTGTAATGACCGGTATCAATGCAGGTGTTACCACTATCACTTATTCATTTGCAACAGGGTGTAATGCGACGTTTGATGTTACCATAGACGCTACGCCAGCAGCCTTTACAGTTACCGGCGGCGGAAGTCTTTGTGCAGGCGGAGCTGGTTTTGATGTAGCACTGAGCGGTTCTGAGCTAACAGTTACTTACCAATTGTACATAAATACATTGCCATACGGCACCCCGGTTGCCGGCACAGGATCAGCAATCGACTTTGGTGTTTTCGATGTTCCAGGCTCTTATTATATAGTGGGCACAAACGCATCGGGCACATGTAATGCACTTATGACAGACAGTGCATTGATCATACTGAACCCATCTCCGGGTCCGATCAACGGACTTACCAGTATCTGTGTGAATTCGTCAACAACGCTGACGGATACAGCAGCCGGTGGCGTATGGAGCAGCAATGACTTCATGATCGCTTCGATAGATGCAGGTGGTGTTATGACCGGCATTAACGGCGGCGTGACTACGATCACGTATACATTACCAAGCACCTGCTATGCAACTGCAGATGTTACCGTCAACTCATTACCAATAGTTGCGGCGATAACCGGTGTGACGAATGAGTGTGTTGGTTCATCGTCATTGCTGGCGGACGCTACGACAGGCGGTATATGGAGCAGTACAGACACCAGCATCGCTACAATAGATGCTTCAGGTATGGTGACAGGAATGAGTGCAGGCATCGTAACTATCTCGTACACTGTAACCGACGGATTTGGTTGCGTAGGTGCTGCAACAACTGCAGACACCGTAAATACAATACCTGTTGTACCAGCAATAACCGGCGAAATGAGTGTTTGTGTGAACGCCACAGTAACCTTATCTGATGATATGGCAGGCGGTGTATGGAGCAGTGGTGATGTTACCATTGCCACAATTGATCCTGTTCTTGGTAAGCTGACCGGCGTAACGGCGGGTACTGTTGATATTACATACACAGTAACAGGTGCATCAGGTTGTACTGGTTTTGCAACAAGTGTAGCAACAGTAAATGGCCTGCCAAGCGTAGACACGATCACAGGGCTTACATCAGTATGTGCTGGCTTCACGATCATGCTGACGGACGCTACTATAGACGGAACCTGGAGCAGCAGCGATATGGCAGTGGCTACAGTCAATGCATCAGGAATGGTTACTGGTATAGCTCCTGGAACTGCTACGATCTACTACACAGTGTCTAATACCCTGGGCTGCATGAACATGGCGGCTCGTGACATAACAGTAGGCAATGCAATAACCGGAGTAGCGATACTGCCAGGCGGCAATGTGACGCATTGCGGCGGCGCACCGATAAACCTGGTTGTCTCTACTACAGATACAACATTGACTTACCAATGGTCGATCAATGGCTTTGATATAGCGGGGGCTACAAATGGCAGCTACATTGCGGACAGCGTAGGATATTTCACAGTGACGCTGAACAATGGTACATGCAATGCGACTATCACCGGAACCGATGTTATCGCTCCACCAAACCCGATCATCAGCTACAATAGTACCGGGAACTACCTTTATACCAGCACCTATGCTACCTACCAGTGGTATAGAAATGGCACATTGATCCCAGGTGCTACCAGCAGCATACTGAGCAGCCCGGGTGCAGGTATCTATAAAGTAGTGGTATCGGATGCAAATGGTTGTTTTGTAACATCCGGCAACTATACGGTAACAGGAGGCGGAACCAATACGGTTGATAACACAACACCAGTGATCAACATCCGTGTATTCCCGAACCCTGCAACATCGACTCTTTCGATCGAGGCCAGTGTAACAGTGAATGTAGTGGTGGTAAGCCCTGACGGAAAGGTAGTAATGGAGCAGAAGCAAGCAACCAGCCTGAATGTATCAAACCTTGCAGATGGCATGTATATGATCATGCTCTACGATGAACAAAACTCATTGCTGAAGGTTGAGAAGTTTGCGAAGACAAATAATTAATAAGGCATTGCCTTTAAATAAAATATCCCGGTCGCGATAGCTACCGGGATATTTTATTTATGGTCGGAAGATCATGCCAGGTACAATAACCTGAACATTAGGATCTGCGATTAACAATACGTTTCAAAAGCCTGCATCAGATTAGCTGCGATCATTTGCGCAGGACGACCTTCGATATTATGGCGTTCTATCATATGCACTACTTTGCCATCTTTTAGCAACACTATTGCCGGAGATGACGGTGGATATGGCAGCAGGTAGGTGCGTGCCTGTTTTACAGCATCAACGTCAAAGCCCGCAAAGCTGGTAGCGAGTTGTGTGGGTTTTTTTGTGGCATTTTGTACTGCCATTATCACACCGGGGCGCGCGGTTCCTGCAGAGCAGCCGCATACACTATTTATCATAAGCAATGTGGTGCCTTGCTGTCTCAAAGCATTGTCCACATCTGAGGGAGAAAGCAATTCTTTAAACCCATGGCTGGTAAGTTCAGCCTTCATCGGCGCGACTATTTGTTCAGGATACATCTTCTTTGGTTTTTGTATCTCAAAGTTACGGCAAGTAATTAAATTCCACCTTAATACACCGATAATTAAAATCAATCAGAGTTAAACTTTTGGCTATACTTTCACAAAACGATCAATAATAACCATGTTGAGGTGAAAAACAATCACAAACAATTACTTTTATTTACACAAATATTTTCATCCGGAACGATCATGAAAAAAATACCGGTTCTTTTGGCACTTTGTTCTGTGCTTATTTCATGCAATAGTAATACTCCCGAAAGTAACGGAGGGGAGCGGCGCGGGCAGTTATCCGTATTGCTGGATAACTACTGGCAGGAACGCATGCAGCTGTTCCCCACAGAGGCTACATCTAATGGCGACAACCGCTATAACGACAAGCTCACGATTACCATTGCAGAAAGCTTCCGTGATAGCCTGGGACGATGGTATAGAAAATACCTGGATGGCTTAAGCAAAATCGATAGCGCTTCGCTGGATAAAAATGACATGGTGAGCTATCGACTGTTGAAATATGAAATGCAGATGGGCATCGAAGGTCTCAGATACCCTACTCATTATATGCCGATGAACCAGTTCTGGTCGTTCGCGATAGATCTGCCTCAACTGGGGTCAGGATCAGGTAATCAGCCTTTTAAAACCGTAATGGATTATGATAACTGGCTCAGGCGCCTGTCAGTGTTTCCGGCGTGGGCAGATACGGCAATATATGATATGCGCAAAGGTATAGCCGCAGGGTGGGTATTGCCTCGTACGCTGGTGGTGAAGATGTTGCCGCAATTGAAATCGGTGATTGCCTCCAATGACACGGCCAGTATTTTCTATGGCCCGATCAAGGCAATGCCTGAAAGCTTTTCGGCGGCTGACAAGCAACGCCTCACCGCTGACTACAAACAGGCTATTGAAAAGATCGTAAATCCAACGTATTCAAAACTTTACGATTTTTTTGATAACGAGTATTTGCCAAAGGGCCGTGTAACAAGCGGATTAAAAGATATACCGGGTGGGGCAGATTTTTATAAGTATTGTATACGCTCCTGGACCACTACTGATCTTTCGCCGGATAGTATTTACAGTATAGGACTGAGCGAGGTTGCGAGGATAGAGGGGGAAATGAAAAGAGTGAAAGAGGAGACCGGCTTTAAAGGTGATCTGGCGGCATTCTTTAAATATCTTAGCGATGACCGGAGATTCTTTCCGTTCGCCACTGAAAAACAGGTAATTGATAGCTTCTGGAGCATAAAGAAGCAGGAGGATCCCCAGTTGAAAAAATTGTTTAACAATACGCCCAAAACACAATTCACCATCAGGCAAACAGAGGCGTTCCGGGCAGCATCTGCAAGCGCTGAGTATAATCAGGGTTCCGAAGACGGTACACGCCCTGGTATTTTTTATGTGCCCATTCTGGATGCTAAGAAATTCAATTGCACAGGCATGACTACTTTATTTTTGCATGAGGCCATTCCGGGGCATCACTACCAGATATCCCTGCAGCAGGAGAATAAAGGCCTGCCTGCTTTCCGTCGCTTCCTGTGGTATGGAGCATACGGTGAGGGTTGGGCGCATTATTGCGAAACGCTTGGCGGGGACCTTGGTGTTTACAATGATCCGTATCAGTACTTCGGGCACCTTTGCGATGGCATGCACCGCGCCATACGTCTGGTTGTTGACATCGGGCTACATTACAAAGGAATGACACGAGAGGACGCTATAAAGTATATGATGACCCACGAGGCAATTTCTGAGCATGAAGCAACCTCGGAAATAGAACGGTATATGGCTATTCCCGGCCAGGCACTTTCGTACAAGATCGGGCAGATGGCCATTAGCGCTGAGCGTAAAAAATATTCAGACCACCTTGGTGCGAAATTCAATATTGCGTCCTTTCATGACGAGGTGTTGAAAGACGGCTGCGTGCCGCTGGAGATACTGCACGAGAAAATGGCCGAATGGTCTAAAAAGCAGTAAGCAAACTTCCCGGTATCCCACACTTCCGGGGTGTGGGATACCTGTTCTCCGGCAAGCAATTTTTTACACCAACGAAGGTGAAAACCAATTTACATGGTTTACTTTTGCCTCCTCAAACCGGACAAATGAAAGACTTTAAGAATGCTATCATAGAGTGCGTACCTAATTTCAGCGAAGGTCGCAACATGGCAATTATCAAGCACATCACAGATGAAATTGAAAAGATAGAGGGAGTAAAGCTGCTGGATGTAGACCCGGGGAAGGCGACGCACCGCACCGTAGTAACCTTTGTAGGTAACCCTTATGATGTGATCGAAGCTGCTTTTCAGGCCATAAAGATGGCGTCCCATCATATAGACATGCGAGGTCATAGTGGTGAGCATCCGCGTATGGGGGCTACTGACGTTTGTCCGCTGATACCTATATCCGGTATATCGGTTGAGGAGACGGTAGTGTTTGCCAAGAAGCTCGCCCGGCGCGTGGGCGAAGAGTTGAACATTCCTGTGTACCTATATGAGCATGCGGCATCTGAGCCGTATCGCCGGAACCTTGCCGATATACGCAGCGGCGAATACGAGGGATTTGCTGCCAAAATACTAAGACCGGAATGGAAGCCGGACTACGGGCACATATTCAACGAGCGCAGCGGCGCCACAGTAATTGGTGTTCGCGATTTCCTGATAGCATATAATGTGAACCTGAACACAACATCTACCCGCCGTGCCAATGCAGTGGCGTTTGATATACGCGAGAAGGGCCGGCAGAAGAAGGATGCAAATGGCAAGATAGTGAAGGATGCAACAGGTGAAGCAGTATGGGAGCCCGGCTTGCTGAAAAATGTAAAAGCCATCGGATGGTTTATTGAAGAATATGGAGTAGCACAAATATCCATCAACCTTACGAATATGCATACCACGCCGCTGCATGTGGTGTTTGACACTGCGGCAGAGCGTGCGGCGGCAAGGGGCATGCGTGCTACCGGCAGCGAGCTTGTGGGTCTCGTGCCGCTGGAGGCTATGCTGGAGGCCGGCCGTTACTTCCTGCGGAAACAGCAGCGCAGTACAGGAGTCTCGGACGCTGAGCTTATAAGAATAGCAGTGTTGTCGATGGGGCTTGATGAACTTGGTCCGTTTGATCCGCAGAAGAAGATCATAGAATACTGTATGCAGGATACCACCAAAAAGAGGCTGGTGGATATGACCATTACAGGTTTTGCCCAGGAAACTGCGAGTGAGTCTCCGGCACCCGGGGGTGGCTCTATCTCTGCTTATTGCGGGGTGCTTGCGGCTTCGCTTGGTACGATGGTGGCGAACCTTTCGTCTCACAAAGCCGGCTGGGACAAGCGATGGGAAGAGTTTTCCAACCATGCTGATAAAGGGCAGACATTGATAAAGGAGTTACTCTTCCTTGTAGACGAAGATACCCGTGCCTTCAATAAGATCATGGAGTCCTTCGGCTTGCCAAAGAGCAATGATGCCGAAAAAGCGGCGCGTAAAGCGGCTATCGAAGCAGCAACCATTTATGCGATCAAGGTTCCATTCCGTACCATGCAACTGGCGTTCGAGTGCTTTGAGCTGACTCGCGAAATGGCGGCTAATGGCAACCCCAACAGCGTGAGCGATGCAGGTGTTGGTGCGCTCTGTGCAAGAGCGGCTGTAAAAGGCTGCTATCTCAATGTGAAGATCAACGCACAAGACCTGAAAGAACATCCCGAAGTGAAGCCACTCATTGAGCAGGCCGAGGCGATTAATACTGCTACAGATATTAAGGAGCTGGAAGTCTGGAATATAGTGTTAGGGACAATGAAATAATCTCAGGCGGTCAAAGCTCCGGTGAAAGACAGAAGTGTTGTCGCGGCCGAGGGGATATATCTTCATCGGAAACAGGAAAAGAGAGCAGGGGAGAGCGAGTTGGATGCACGGGTTCAGTGCCCGGTAATAGTTGGTTAGTAACGATAGCTATATCATTTATAGTATTTTCGGCTCTCCGGGTTAATGATACCAGGTGAATGGTATGCTATGTTAAAGTAATGTCCTGATTACACCTTTGGCACTGTTTTTATTCCATTAGTCAGGTAAAAAACGAAGCCATGATCTCACAACAGGATATATCAGAATACATTGGTCAGGAAATGCCGGAACTGTCAGATATCTGCAGTAGGGAAAAATCGCGTACTGTGTATGATGTAGTCCGTCACATGCTGAAGTATACAAAGACGCAGATGATACGGCATAACCTGATTGCCGCCCAAAAGTGTATGGCGCTTGCCGAGCAGCTATATTATAAAGGCAACAATGCCGTTAAAAATGCGATAGAAAACGTATTTGTGTATTCCTTTTCCCATGCTTTTTTCCATGACGCCGATCAGATGAAGGAAGTGCTGGATATTGTGCCGCCTTCTTTGTACCGGCTATATAGGGCGCAAGTAGTAAATAGTCATTTATAGCATCAGGTTTTTGGTTTCTGATAAGCGAAATTCGGTTGGTTTCACATGTGAAGTTTGAATAAAGTAGTAAAAGGATTGTGTTTCAATAAGTTGCCAAAAAAAATATTCTTAGGTGTTCCTAACATTTTGTCATAGAAACACGTCTATAATTGTAAGGAGTATTTTTTAGCTCTTCGTTTCTGCACAGCCCCTATTGCCCTTCTTAAGCTGCTTGCAAACGCTATCATGTTATACCTTACCTGTTTGAATTATAAAGTGGCGCGTTATGCGCCATTTTATTTTAGACCAAGTCTCATTTGTTTATTATTTTATAAGACTGTCCGTCACCTACAAGTACGGATGTGGTACCGGCCGGAAGTTGCTTCATTGCATCTTTTATATCAGCGGTATCGCTGATGGCCACCACCTGTATATTATCCTCCAACTTGTAAGCCGGAAAGGTTTTGAGCACCCAATCGCCCGGTATGGTGGTAGTAAATGGCAGGTTTTCGGTTTTGTCATAGGGGTAAGCAACTTCCGGGGTAATGAGAATTGGCAATTTATTGGCTTGTGCAAGCATGATTGCATTTTCGGTAGAACGGTAGATATGCATCTTCTTTTTATATTCCGTTCCGGTAATGCTTGCTAGAAAAGTGGTATATATGTTGCCGATCACGCCGATGTAAATAATAACAGACAGCGCGCGGACAATTCTTTTTTTTGCGGTTCTTAAACTTATACTATCCAGGAAGTAAATAAGTAATATGGAGATTGCAGGAATCGTAAACGCATTGAGCCTGGGTTCGCCAAGGGGAAGTTTGCCCGCGAGGTAAAGCACTATAACAAGCACCAGGAGCGCAACGCAATATAGACGGATAAGCATTGGTGTACTATTGATCTCATTCCGGTTTTTGAAAGAGGTATAGATACCAAAGGCGAACGATATACAGCCCAGGGTGCCTAGCAAAAGCCAGAAAACAAACCCTGAACCGATCTCGGCAAATAGATTATAGACGTTAATAAAAAAGGATTGCCAGCTAAAACCGTTTTTCATCATCAGGTGGCCCCAGAAACGGTGCATTCCCCCGTCCTGCATCAGTTGTGAAACATCGGTGATATAAAAAACGGTAATGCTGAAAGCGCATAGTGCAGCCGGAAGCCATTTCAGGAATAATATTTTTCTTTTGCCCTGAACGCTTTCCTTGCTTTTCAGCAAGGATATGCTCTGGATGAAAAGTATAATAAATGCCGGAGCGATGGCTATGGGGTATGAGTAGCTAAAAAAGGGAACTACCAGGAGCGAAGTGCAAAGCAGAACATACCGGCCCGAGCGGAGCGGCATTAGTGTCTTTATTTCCAGCAGTTCCATAAGCTGCCATATGGCTAACACGCTCAGCAAGATATCCATGGTATACTGCTTAATCTGCACGTAATAACCGGTAAATGTGCTGCAGGATACCAGTATCATGATGAACAGGAAGCGGTTGAAATTATCTTTGGCGTACATCCGGTTCATGAGCCGGTAACAAAAAAAAATGGTAAATGTGCCTACGAGGTAGGACGGGAGGCGTAAGGTAAAGTAGCTGTAGTCGAAAATTGAGGTGAACGCCTTAAGGATCGCTATATAGATGCGCGGGAACTGCTGCATGTAGTCCAGCGGTCCCCAGATGGTGGCGGCGGTCTTGAATTTGAGATTGTAGATAATCCGCCACTCATCTACCCAGAATGGTTGGATCTGGGCAATTACTAACACGAGGCCCCAGACCACCATGAAGGAGAGGGTAGCGAGCGTGGCAATGCGAATCAGTTTTTCAGGATTTTTAAAAAACATAGATGATAGGGGTAGAAATAAGCGATTTGCAGATTAGAAATTTCCGTGCCAAAATATTAACGGCTGATGTTTGTTTTATTGCCGCGCAAATTTAGCTAATACAAAAGCTAATGGAGAAGAATGTCTCCATCTCGTTATATTTTTATGTTGTCAATATGGAGCCTTTTACTTCG